>JAZRRF010000039.1:0-53226 GCA_045650465.1 Alistipes sp. | reverse complement strand
TTAAGAGCGAAAAGCGAGTGCAAAGATAAATCATATTTTTGAAACTACCAAATTTTTGATAACTTTTTTTCAAAAATATTTCTAAGAACCTTCGCTATCAACTTCCCTCGTTAAGAGGGGAAAGCGGGTGCAAAAATAATGTATATTTCCTAACTATCCAAATATTTCTACAACTTTTTTAATAACTTTTTGAAAATAATTTTAAACCCACCTGTATCTCAGGCACTTACATAAACACATCAAAATACAACTATTTCAAACATCTATATATATAAATATAGGTATAAATTGAGAGCAGAGTGATTTATTAAAATACAACAGAAAAGCTATAGGATACTTTTACTTTATTTACCCCACTACTTTTGGCATCACAAAGCTGCGGGGACAATCAATAAAGTGAATTTTAGAGTGGAAATGGTACCATATAGAAACGAAAAATCCCTCAGGAGACCCAACCTCCTAAGGGATTTTGACACTATAGTCCTAATAGAATTATCATTTACTTAGCATATGATACAGAGCGAGTCTCGCGGATAACGGTAATCTTTACCTGACCTGGATAGGTCATCTCATCCTGAATCTTCTTAGCAATATCGTGTGATAGTGCCTCAGACTCCTGATCCGAGAGTTTATCTGCGCCAACGATTACACGCAACTCACGACCTGCCTGGATAGCGTAGGTCTTAACAACACCTGGATATGAGAGAGCAATATCCTCCATCTCCTTAAGACGCTTGATATATGACTCAACGACCTCACGACGAGCACCAGGGCGCGCACCAGAGATAGCATCACATACCTGAATGATTGGAGCGATAAGCGAGGTCATCTCAATCTCATCGTGGTGAGCACCTACAGCATTGCACACATCAGGCTTCTCCTTATACTTCTCAGCAAGTTTCATACCGATAATAGCATGTGGCAACTCTGGCTCATCATCAGGCACCTTACCAATATCATGTAAAAGACCAGCGCGGCGTGCTGCCTTAGGGTTAAGACCAAGCTCAGCAGCCATGATACCAGCCAAGTTCGCAGTCTCACGAGCATGCTGCAAGAGGTTCTGACCATATGATGAACGGTACTTCATCTTACCAATAAGACGGATAAGCTCAGGGTGAAGACCATGGATACCAAGGTCGATGGTTGTTCGCTTACCAACCTCGATAATCTCCTCCTCGATCTGCTTCTTAACCTTAGCAACAACCTCCTCGATACGAGCTGGATGGATACGGCCATCTGTTACAAGCTGGTGGAGCGCAAGGCGGGCAATCTCACGACGAACAGGATCGAAGCCTGAAAGGATAATTGCCTCAGGCGTATCGTCAACGATAATCTCGATACCTGTTGCTGCCTCCAAAGCACGAATATTACGACCCTCACGACCGATAATACGACCCTTAACCTCATCAGACTCAATGTTGAATACTGTAACAGCATTCTCAATAGCAGTCTCAGTAGCTACACGCTGAATAGATGCGACAACAATACGCTTTGCCTCCTTAGTTGCAGAGAGCTTTGCCTCCTCAATAGTCTCAGTAACAAAGGCAGCAGCCTCAGCCTTAGCCTCATTCTTCATATTCTCCACGAGAATATTCTTAGCCTCCTCAGAGCTCATGCCAGAGATCTGCTCCAAGCGCTCGTTCTGAGCCTTGATAGCCGTTGCAAGCTCCTCCTTGCGAGCCTCAACACTCTTTAGCTGAGTATCGAGCTGCTCTTTGCGTTTATCGCACTCCGAAGACTTGCGCTCTAACTCTTTCTCCTTATGCTGAAGGTTAGCCTCATACTGCTTAGCTCGCTGCTCGCTCTGCTGAAGCTTCTGATTGCGCTCATTAACCTGACGGTCATGGTCGCTCTTAAGCTGGATGAACTTCTCCTTCGCCTGAAGCATCTTCTCCTTCTTTATCATTTCGCCGTCTGCCTCAGCCTTCAATACTATAGCCTTGGCGCGTGCGTGAGCAGCGAAGTAGGCAACAAAACCTCCAACTATAGCTCCCACAACAACACCGACGATTATCCATATTGATTCCATAGAAATTGTAATGTTATTATGTTGTTATTATGTTGTTATTAAATAGTTTACACAAAAAAAGCCCGCACATACTCCTTAACTTGTTTGACGAATCCAGCGATTGTCATAGGTGGGGCTCCGAGGCACGCAACAGTCCACTGGTGGCACTTACGCACCACACCCTAAGGGTTGAGGCCTTGTTTTGTGGCTTTACTCGAGAGTTATCCCAATGTAAAAATAGTTGTACAGATCGCAAAGCTTTTAAGGAATCTATGCGGGATAGATCTATAAAAAGAACCTATGCACATTATAGCGTGCCACTAATATATCAAGCAAATATCAAGCCCTAATAATTAAGCCTTGACATAGTCGCGTATTCGTCGCTCTATATTCTCTAGCTCCTGAATATCCTCATCACCAAGCGACACATTACGCTCAGAGTTAAGAGCAAGTATTGAGTAGCGTAACGCAGCCATAGCCAAACGATCCTCACTACTAAACTGAGGCACACGATTAAACTCCGCAATTGTCTCATTGAGACGCTTTGCTGCCACGCGATAAAGTTCCTCATTGGCGACATCCACAGTCATAGGATAGCTCTTACCAGCGATAGATATGTTAATCTTGACTCTCTTATCCATACCCTATATATATATGCTCCCCTACAACTTAGTTCTCCACTTGTTGATGTTTCACAGCCTCAATGCAACGGTCAATCTCCCGCAATAAATTGTTGACACGCTGCCTTGCACGCTCCACATCTCCTCCTGCACCAGACATAACACCCGAAAGCTCCAAACTCTTAATGCGCACCTCAAGTTCTCTCACTCGCTCCTCCAGAGCTCTCTTGTCTGCTACAAGTCTATCGCGTTCAGCTATAAGCCCACGGCACTCCATGGCACACTTTTCGTGCGATGCTATAAGGTTTTCAACCTGCTCACGCAATAGTTTAATTATATCCTTCTTTGCCATATATAACTACGCAACGGGATTAACAGCACAAATATAGTCAAAAAAAAGGTATTATCAAAACTTTATCTCCAAAATAATATACCTATTTACGATATAATCTCAGCATAAAGATCATAATCCTCAGCATCCGTAATCACCACATCGTAGAATCGACCACGCAATAGACGCTTACCAAAACTCTCAATAACAAGCTCCTGATCAACCTCTGGCGAGTCATACTCCGAGCGACCAATATAGAAGTCTCCCTCCTTACGATCGATGATAACACGCATCTTCTGACCTATGCGCTTGGCGTTGTTCTCCAACGATATACGCTCCTGAAGACGCATAATTCTATCTACACGCTCCTGCTTAACCTCCATAGGAACATCATCACTTAAGCGCGTAGCCGAATAGGTTCCCTCCTCCTCGGAGTAGGCAAAGACACCGAGGCGGTCGAACTTAGTATCGCGAACAAACTCCTGAAGCTCTGCAAAATCCGCCTCACTCTCCGTTGGATAGCCTACAAGAAGTGTTGTGCGAAGAGCTATATCTGGAATTGCAGCGCGTAGTTTCTCAATAAGACGCAAAGCATCTGCCTTTGTATGGCGACGCTTCATCGCCGCAAGCTGATTATCAGAGATATGCTGGAATGGGATATCGAGATACTTGCAAATCTTCTTCTCGCGTGCCATAACCTCGATAACCTCATCTGGGAAGTCCGTTGGATAGGCATAGTGTAGGCGTATCCACTCGATACCCTTAATCTGGCAAAGACGCTCCAAAAGCTCCGCCAACTTACGCTCACCATAGATATCCACACCATAATAGGTTGTATCCTGAGCGATGACCATTAGCTCCTTTACACCCTTCTCGGCCAACGCCTCAGCCTCAGCAATAAGGGCCTCCATAGGCACAGACTTATGACGACCACGGATTAGCGGTATGGCGCAATAGCCACACATCCAGTTACAGCCCTCGGAGATTTTAAGATAGGCATAGTGTGATGGCGTTGATAGTTCTCTCTTTGTTGTGTTCTCCTCTCGGTACTTAGCACCAAGGCGCTCAACAATACCTGCCCAATCGTTCACACCGAAGAAGTCATCGACCTCTGGAAGTTCAGGGCGTAGCTCATCGGCATAGCGCTGCGAAAGACAACCCACAACAAAGAGCTCCTCAATCTTTCCTGCCTCCTTAAGCTGCGCAGCACGAAGAATCGTATCTATAGACTCCTGCTTAGCATCACCTATAAAGCCACAAGTGTTGATTACAACAACCTCAGCATCCGTACGGTCACTATCAAAGACAACTTTGTAGTCCATCGCCGTAAGCTGTGCTGCAAGATGCTCACTATCAACAGTATTCTTCGAGCATCCGAGGGTTATGATATTGATTTTCTTCATACTCAACTATTTATGATCCTCACCAAACAATGCGCGGACAAACTCCTTACGGTCAAACATCTTTAACTGGTCGATGCCCTCACCAATACCGATATAGCGCACAGGAATATGGAAACGGTCACTAATACCGATAACAACACCACCCTTAGCCGTACCGTCAAGTTTTGTGATAGCCAACGAGGTCACCTGCGTAGCCTCAGTAAACTGCTTAGCCTGCTCAAAGGCGTTCTGACCTGTAGAGCCATCCAACACCAACATCACCTCATGTGGAGCATCTGGAATAACCTTAGCCATGACATTACGAATCTTGGTAAGCTCCTTCATAAGTCCCACCTTATTATGCAGACGACCTGCTGTATCGATAAGCACCACATCAGCATTATTTGCCACTGCCGAGCGCAAGGTGTCGTATGCCACAGAGGCTGGATCCGAGCCCATATCCTGACGCACCATCGTAGCACCAGCACGCTCTGCCCATACTGCCAACTGGTCGATAGCCGCAGCACGGAAGGTATCTGCTGCACCTATATATACCTTGCGACCTGCGCGTGTAAGTTTAGCAGCGAGTTTACCGATAGTGGTGGTCTTACCAGCGCCATTAACACCTACGACCATCATAACATAAGGATAGCCAGGCTTAACCTCGATACCAAAATCCTTTGTCGAGCGGTGCGACTCCTCCATAAGGTTAGCAATCTCCTCACGAAGGATAGCATGAAGTTCCGAGGTGTTCATATACTTGTCGCGTGCAACACGCTTCTCTATAGCCTCGATAATCTTCACTGTGGTCTCAACACCTACATCCGAGGTGATAAGCACCTCCTCCAAGTCATCCAATACATCGGCATCGACAGTCGAGCGACCTGCGATGGCACGCTTTAGGCGACCAAAGAAGCCCTCCTTAGTCTTGCCTAAGCCCTCTTCCAACTCCTTACGCTCTGCCTCAACATCCACAACCTCATCCTCATACTCCTCCTCAGGAGCTGACTCTGGCTCAGACTCTACAACAATTGGTGCAGGCTCTGCAACCTTAGGCTCCTCGGCAACCACATCAGCGACAGGCTGCTCCTCTGTCTTAGGCTCCTCAACTATAGGTGCAGGCTCTACTGCTGGAGTCTCTATACTCTCCACCTTAGGTTCTACACTCTTCTTACGCTTAAAAAGATCAAAAAATCCCATAACAATCTATTTTATCTATTCATTATATATCAAATACTTACGGCGCAAAGATTTGTATTCTTCCAACTCCTTTTGCCACATCTTCTCAATATCATCTGCCGAGTATCCCTCGATAATCATTCTACGAACATACTCCACACCTACAAGCTTCTCGAACATAGGCGTAAAGAACTTATCACCCATATCAAGGTCACGGTAGGCATCGATAACATACTCTAAATTTATACCCTCGCGCCATATATCCTCATCTGATACACCGCGCAAATCCACACCATAGCATAGTTTGCCATTGTGGGGAGGATTCTTAGAGCCAGCATTTGGCTCTGGAGTAAAGCTAAACGCTCGATCCTCCAGTGCAGGATGACCATACACCTCAAACGGAGCATCCGTACCGCGTCCCATACTCACCACAGTACCCTCAAACAAGCAGGTTGATGGATAGAGGTATATGGAGTGTTGCGTAGGCAGGTTTGGCGATGGCGCTATTGGCAGTTCATAGTGTGTGCTATGAGTATAGTTTCTGCACCTTATCACCTCTATATCCGCGCTCTTAGCCCAGCCTTCGCCAATAGCCATCAGGGCAATCTCGCCCATCGTTAGACCGTGTACTACAGGAATAGGCAACCACCCCACTCCCGACTTATACTTCATATCGAGTATCGGTCCATCTACATAGTGACCATTTGGGTTGGGTCTATCCAAGACCACCACCTTAGCACCAAAGTCTGCACACGCATCAATCATACGGAGCATAGATATATAATATGTATAAAACCTAAGTCCTACATCCTGCATATCTACAATCAGTATATCGAACGAGCGCATAACCTCATCCGATGGTCGCTGCGTATTACCGTTATAAAGCGAGAGTATAGCCACCCCCGTAGCCTCATCCACCGAGTTGTTAACCTTCAGTCCAGCCTCCACCTTACCACGAAAGCCATGCTCAGGGGCGAAGATACCAACAAGATTGACACCCTCGCGATGCAACATATCCACAAGATGCTCCTCCGCGCTATACATCGCCGTATGGTTTGCCAACACCGCCACACGCCTACCCTCCAGCATCGGCATATAGGTCGCAGTGTCGGTAGCTCCCACCAACACCTCCTGCGCCTTGAGCGGAAGATAAGACAGCAGAATAATTAGCAGCGATATGTATAAACCTCTAAGCATCTAAAATTGTAGCAAGTACTCCTTTATAAAGTTATCCAAGTCGCCATCCATCACAGCCTCAACATTTGAGGTTTGATAACCTGTGCGATGATCCTTAACACGCCTATCATCGAAGACATAGCTTCGTATCTGCGAGCCCCACTCGATACGCTTCTTCGTTGCCTCCAACGCCTGCTGTGTTGCCATACGCTTGTCCAACTCGCGCTGATAGAGCTTCGAGCGAAGAATACGCATAGCATTTTCGCGGTTGTTGAGCTGCGAGCGTGTCTCCATATTCTCGATAAGGAACTCCACAGGCTCTCCCGTCTCGGCATCCTTGCCATGGTAGCGCAGACGCACCGCTGTCTCCACCTTATTGACATTCTGACCACCTGCGCCACTCGAACGGAATGTATCCCACTCGATATCGGCTGGCGATATATTAATCTCTATGCTATCATCCACCGCTGGCGATACGAACACCGAGGCAAAGGTTGTCTGACGCTTGTTGTTGGCGTTGAATGGCGATAGGCGCACCATACGATGCACACCACTTTCGGCACGCAGGTAGCCATAGGCATACTCACCCTCGAACTCCAAGGTGCAGGACTTAACACCCACCTCGTCACCAGCCTGATAGGCTGCCACCTTGACCGTGTAGCCATGCGCCTCACCCCAGCGGGTGTACATACGCATAAGCATCTGCGCCCAGTCCAAGGCCTCTGTACCTCCAGCACCAGCGTTGATATCCATGATAGCACCGAGTTTGTCCTCCTTACCCGATAGCATCTGCTTGAGCTCCATCTTCTCGGTCATAGCAAGTGCCTCGGCATACTGCGCCTCCGCCTCTGCTTCGGTGATGACACCCTCCGCCACGAAGTCGGGGATAAGTTCCAAATCCTCCACCGCACGACGCGTTGCAGCATACTCATCCAAGGTGATCTTTATATCCGCCACCTTCTTGAGTTGCTTGCGTGCCGCATCGGGGTCGTCCCAGAAGTTAGGCTCCTCGGTACGCTCCTGCTCATTGCGTAGGTCAATCTCGCGCTGCTCTATGTCGATAGATTGCGCGAGTTTGCCCACCCTCTGATTTAGATCTGTTATCTGCTCTTGTGTTATCATCTACTACTCCAATTCCCAGTCGCAACCATCCTTGCGATCCTTAACACGGATGCCGATGGCAGTGAGGTTGTCACGAATCTTATCTGAGGTCGCCCAATCCTTTGAAGCCTTGGCATTAGCACGGATGTCGAGCAACATCTCCACCAAAGGAGATACCATATCCTTACCACCTGCATCGGCAGCCTTCTCGTTGCGAAGACCAAGAATATCAAATACATAGCGGTTAACGATAGCCTTCAGTGTGTCGAGATCCTCGGCTGTGAATGACTGCTGTCCCTCGGCTGCCTGATTGATAATACGAACCCAGTCGAAGAGGGCTGAGATAACCATTGGAGAGTTGATATCGTCTGCCATAGCCTCCTTGCAACGACGCTCAAGCTCCGCAACATCTGCGGTTGACTTATCTGCTGGCTTAAGCTTACCAAGAGTCTCGATACCCTTCATAAGACGGTCAAGACCCTTCTCGGCTGCCTGCAACGCCTCATTCGAGAAGTCAAGGGTTGAGCGGTAGTGTGCCTGAAGCACGAAGAAACGGATGGTCATAGGGGTATATGCCTGCTCAAGGATTGGGTGGTTACCCGTAAAGAGCTGCTCAAGGGTAATGAAGTTACCGAGCGACTTACCCATCTTCTGACCATTGATAGTAATCATGTTGTTGTGTACCCAATAGCGTGCAGAGTCCTTACCGAGCGCTGCTGTTGACTGTGCAATCTCGCACTCGTGGTGTGGGAACATAAGGTCCATACCGCCACCGTGGATATCGAACTGCTCGCCGAGATACTTAGTGCTCATAGCCGAACACTCCATATGCCAACCTGGGAAGCCATCGCTCCATGGTGATGGCCAGCGCATAATATGCTCAGGCGCAGCCTTCTTCCAAAGAGCAAAGTCGAAAGAGTGGTGCTTATCGCTCTGACCATCCAACTCACGGGTGTTTGTTACGATATCATCGAGGTTACGACCCGAAAGACGACCATAGTGGAAGTCCTTGTTATACTTCTCAACATCGAAGTAGATAGAGCCGTTAGACTCATAGGCATATCCAGCATCGAGGATACGCTTTACCATCTCTATCTGCTCGATGATATGACCCGATGCGTGTGGCTCAATAGATGGCGACTTAACACCAAGCTCACGCATAGCGTCGTGGTAACGCTCGGTGTAGTAGTGTGCAATCTCCATAGGCTCCAACTGCTCCAAGCGCGCCTTCTTTGCAATCTTATCCTCGCCATCATCAGCATCCTGCTCCAAGTGACCTACATCCGTAATGTTACGCACATAGCGCACCTTGTAGCCCAACGACTGCAAGTAGCGGAACAACAAATCGAAGGTCACGGCAGGGCGCGCATGACCCAAGTGTGGATCACCATATACTGTAGGGCCACAAACATACATACCCACATGCTCTGGGTTGATAGGCTCAAAGGTCTCCTTACGACGAGTGAGCGTGTTGTACAAAACAATCTTTTCCATCATATATAATTTTAATCTTTGTCGTTACTGAACTTTACCATAAATCTGCAAAATCTCGTACTGAGCATCCTGCGAAAGGAACTCCTCAAGGTCGTAGGCATAATCGGCATTGGCACTTCTACCCGCTACGATACGACTTAGTGGCAGACCGTCATAAATCTCAAAGAGGTTGCATATATGACCCTCAACAAGCGCCATGGCAGGATCATCAATGTCGCCTGGGGTGAGGCGCGCAATAGCATCGAGATAACTGCTCACAAGAGCATCGAAGTTAAGAGGATTCTCCACCAAAGCATCCTCCGCAGCGCCATTTGCTACCCACTCGAAGCTACCCGCCAACAGATGACTTGTATCCAAGGTCTCAATAATATCGAGCATGGCGTTATATAACTCCTCGCTAATTGCCATCGAGAAGCTATCATAGGTGGCGTACTGCAGGTAGTAGGCAACCCACTCGCCACGAATCTTGATATACTCCGCTGCGAGCCTATCGCCCTTGCCGTAGCACTCCTCGGCACGCATGAATAGCTCGTCACTACGCAACAGATGCTTATTCACCTCCTCGACATCCAAGCCACGATGTATAGCCGTAGCCTGATACTCCGCAGCAGCATCCGATAGGTCATAGAAGTAGCTGAACTTATCGCCATTATCAACTACCGAAGTATCAATACCAAGCATATCGGCAAACATCTCGTTTGACACCTCAAGCTCCTTTATCGCCTCACCGAGGTAGTAGTTAGCCACGGTGTAGAAGCCACGGATATATGGTTGCGTGTTACTATGTGTATAGCCAATCTTCTTGGATGGAAGCACCTCGATACCTCTATCAAGCAACTCCTCAGCCTTAATGATGCTCTCCTCGCCACCACGGCGCAAGAACTCCGTAGCCACGCGAGCAAAGTTCTCACGAAGGCGCGATGCAGTGATATTGTAGCGATAGAAGTAGTCCACCAACACGCCTTCATCGGCAAGGTTACCAAAGTACAATGGCTCAACCTCTGGGTCGTTGCCCATATACATCGGATAGAGCTTATCAGCATCCAAGTATCCCGCCTCGGAGCCTGAGCGGTAGCGCGTATAGATAGGTACAAAGGTGTAGGCATAGCCATCGAAACGAGCATAATCCACAATGCCGTAATCCTTCATAATATGCGCCTGAGTGAATGACAACGGACGCTTCCAATCGAAGTGAGCAAAGAGATCAAGCATCATAAGGTGATCCTTGGTAAGGAGCGACTTGCCACCAAGCGAGATATATACCTCATCCACAGCATCCGCAACCTCCTCCTCAGTAAGAAGACCCGAAGCCACGACATTCGCCTTATTCACAGGTACGGCATATCGCTTCACAGCAAGTATATAGTCGCTATCCAAGCCATCAAAGCTACTATCGACCTTCGCCTTTAGCTTACCCACCATGCGGTAATCATCCATGCGCTCAGCAACAGGGATAGACTCTCCCTCAGCCAACAGATGAATACGACCACCATTTATGGCTAAGCTCATAGGCTCGTCCGACACAAAGAGGCGTATAGCATCGCTAAGCAACATATCGCACTCGGCAATAGCATCGTTATACAACCAATACTCCTCCATCTTGTCGTAGTCTGCCATAAACTCCTCATTTGCCAAGATAGCATCGAACAGATCCTGCGCCATGACATAAGGGACATAGACATCGTAGAAGTTATCCGATTGGGTGTCGCCACGCGAGATAAACTCCTCGATATATGGCTTATACTCGCTCATGGTGTTCTGGCACTCGCTAATCTTCTTCGAGATAGTGTTGTAGCCACCCGAAAGACTCTGCTTACGACCCGATAGATCGGTATAGTCGATGTAGTAGTAACCCTCGCTCTCTATGCGGCGGCGCTCGGCACGCAATCTTCTTGCCTTGTCATTGTCTATGACATCAACAGGATTTGCTATGAGTGTCCAGTCGTTGACAAAGCTATACTTATGGGTTGGTATAGTGAAAGGCACACCCTCTGCATCATTAGCCGCAAGTTTCATCTCGTCGATATACCACTCACCACCGAGGTACGAAGAGTTCATAACCCTGACATCCGTACGCACACCCTCAACCTCCTGGCAGTACCACAATGGGAAGGTATCGTTATCGCCAAAGTTGATGATGATGCTATTCTTAGGCACAGAGTTTAGGTAGTTACGACCAATATCGCGTGCCATATATCGACCCGAGCGGTCGTGGTCATCCCAGTTCTCCGTAGCAAGCACCACAGGAACACTCACACTCATAAGCACAGCAACAACAGCCGCCGTCATGGTAAATTTGTTACTACCCTTGGCATATCTATCAACCAGCGATTGAAGCAGATCGCCAATAGCCATAACACCCAAGCCGAGCCATATACTAAAGGCGTAGAAGGCTCCAGCATATACATAATCTCGCTCACGAGGCTCATCAGGTGCGGTGTTGAAATAGACAACAAGCGCTATACCCATCATCACAAAGAGGAGTGCCACAACGATGAAGTTGCGCCAATCGACATTGAGCTGATATATCATACCGAGCAGACCAAGCAACAACGGCAGGAAGAAGTAGCCATTATGCGCAGGGTTATTCTCCGCCTCCGATGGTAGCAGGGTGCGAGGACCCACATAGAACTTATCGATAGCATCTATGCCTGATAGCCAACCACCGTGGAGGTAGATGCGGTTCTCAACATCGGATTGTAGCTGGTTATCATCCTGACGACCCACGAAGTTCCACATGAAGTATCGCCAGAACATATCGCCCATCTGATAGCCAAGGAAATAGTTTATATCCTCCAAGGCTGTATGCTCATACCAAGCACCGCCATCCGAGTCCTCAACATACACCGAAGGGTGACCATTTACAAGGTTTATCCAACCCTGCTCATAGCTATTCTTTCGTGAGTAGTGCCACATGCGAGGTAGCAGGCGATTAGCCTCCGAAGGATATTTGTAGCCATTAAAGAACTCTCGCTCCTCGTATTTACCCGTCTCAGGATTAAGCCACATCACACTCTTAGAGTCATAGTCGCCCGTAGGTATATACTCATCATCTGACATATAGTCATAATTTGGCTCAACCATACGAAGTGGCATTGCCGAGTAGTATGGACCTACCAACAATGGACGATTACCATACTGGTCACGATTAAGCAGACTAAGCAGTTTATGTGGTGTCGATGGGTCGTTAGAGTTCATCGGAGGATTTGCAGCAGCACGAATAGATACCGAAGCATACGATGAGAAACCTATGAGTATCACCGCAATAGACATCGCCACTGTATTCAACACCTTGTATCCACGCTTATGAGTGAATAGAACAAGATAGCCCATAAGAGCGAAGATAGCGATAGTAAATACCACCATACCCACATTTACTGGCAAGCCAAGAGTATTAACCGCAAAGGTATCTACCGCAGCACCCAAAGCAACGGTATATGGGATGATAATACCGTTTATCACACCAAGGATAACCACCGACACAAGCAGTGCCACTACCATCTTAACGAAGTAGTCCTTAGCTATGCTATACTCATACTTACGGAAGAAGTATATCATCACCAAGGCAGGTATGGTGAGCAGGTTGAGGATATGAACACCTATCGACAGACCCATAAGGTAGGCGATAAAGACTATCCAGCGCATAGAGGTCGCACGGTGGGCATTCTCCTCCCACTTCAACATCAACCATACAACCAACGCCGTGAACATCGACGACAAGGCATATACCTCACCCTCAACAGCCGAAAACCAGAAGGTATCTGTGTAGGCATACGACAACGCACCCACAACACCTGAGCCGAGCACAAGAATCATCTTGCTAAGCGACATAGGCTCATTTGATGTGGTTGTCATGCGGCGCGCAAGGTGGGTAATTGTCCAGAAGAGGAACAATATACAAAAGCCAGATGCTATGCAGTTCAAGGCGTTTATCATCATCGGCACACTCTCAGGCGAAGGGGCAAAGAGCGACGCCAAGCGAGCCAATATCATAAAGAGTGGCGCTCCAGGAGGGTGACCCACCTCCAATTTATAGGATGTTGCTATAAACTCGCTACAATCCCACAAACTTGTTGTAGGCTCCATGGTCAACAAATAGGATAGCGTAGCCACAAAAAATACCACCCATCCAGCGATGTTGTTCCAGCGATTAAATCTATTCAAACTATCAATCATACTTCAATGCAATATTTAATCCGCAAATATAATAATATTTGCCCGATAAACAATATCGAAAGCGAAAATAAAAGAGTCAAAATCCATATCTTCAACAAATGGTGCGACTAATTGCCATTTAAGAGCCCCGAATTAAAAAATGTTGCGTATATTTGCCCAAAATATGACCCCAAAATATGAGACTCGATATACTCTCGATCATAGACTTCAAAAACATCACAGACCAGAGGTTAGAACTATCCCCTGGCATCAACTGTTTTGTGGGTGACAACGGCGCTGGCAAGACCAATATTCTGGATGCTGTACACTATCTTGCCATGGCGCGCTCGATGAACACCACAACTGATTCTCAGTGTGTTATGCACAACAAGGAGTCATTCCTTGCCGAGGGTCGCTTCGTTGCTGATAACGAGCGCGTGGAGAGCATCCTATGCAGCTACTCGCGCCGTGGTGGCAAGACCCTGAAGCGCAATGGCAAGGAGTACGACAAACTATCGGATCATGTGGGACATATCCCCATTGTTATAGTCTCGCCCGCCGATACGGCACTCATAAGCGACTCGGCGGAGGAGCGCCGCAGATATATCAACAGATTTATCTCGCAGATAGACCGCAGTTATATGAATGCGCTAATTCGCTATAATGCCGCCATTCAGGAGCGCAACAAGCTGCTCAAAAACTCCCCCTCGGAGGAGATGCTTCTTATCTACGACACGATGCTGAGTGCATCGGCGGATATAATCTACAAACAGCGAGCCGAGGTTATAGAGCGTCTGCGTCCCTTGGTGGAGAGCTACTATGCCCTGCTCTCGGAGGAGCGCGAGGCGATAGGCATCAGCTACAAGAGCGAGCTACACGAGACACCGCTTATGGAGTTACTCCTGCAATCGCGTCAGAAGGATTTCGTCAACGAGTTCACCACCTGCGGCGTACATCGCGATGATATAGTGTTTACGATGGGAGATTTTCCACTGCGTAAATATGGCTCACAGGGACAGCAAAAATCCTTTCTTATAGCCTTGAAACTCGCTGAATATACACTACTTACCGAACACTGCAAGGAGCGTGCAATACTCCTTCTTGACGACCTCTTCGACAAACTCGACATGCGCCGTGTGGCACAGCTACTACGCATCGTAGGAGGTGAGATATTTGGTCAAATTCTTATCACCGACTGCAACAAGCATCGCTTGGAGCGCACACTCGGCGAGGCAGCGGTAGAGTATAAACTTTTTAACATAAACGGCGGTAGCGCTACAACACTATGAAACGCACTGAACCACAACTCATAGGCAACATTCTGCGCGAGTTTTTCGAGCGTCCCTTCGTAGCGCGCAAGCTTGCTGAGGGCAGACTCCCTGAGCTATGGTCAGATGTTGTAGGCGCACATATAGCCTCGCTAACACACAACTTCGAGCTTAAGAACGGCATACTATATGTAGGTATCTCCTCATCTGTAGCGCGACAGGAGATATTCTTCCGTCGCGATGAACTTATGACCCTACTCAACGAACGCTCAGGACATAGGATAATAAACGCTATTATTGTAAAGTAGCAGATTATCTATCGCAAATACAAAGAGAACATGAGGGGCTGACTAAAAAGATATTAGCCAGCCCCACATAACCTAAAAGAGTGAATCTACTACTTATTAGTATCAACCTCGGTGTCAACAATTTCACCATCCTCGATTGTAACCTCATCGCCCTCAGGCATCTCGCCACTCTCAAGGAACTCAACACCTACACCACTTGCCTCGCTGGCATCGTCCATGCTTACATTTACAACAGTTGTAGCGTTGCGCTTAAATGTTAGGTTATGTGTACCCAATGGCACTGTTGTACCATCCTCACGAACAAGACGAAGCACTACAGGGAATGTCTCTGAGTAGTTGTTATCAAGCCAAGCCTCACGAACATTGGCAAATGTATAGATATCGGACACTTGCTTACTCTCAGCAAGGTTTAGGTTAATCTGCATAGCACCATCCATAAGAATCTCCAAGGTACCGCTACCAGCATTCTTACCCTTAGCGATATACTTAGCACCAAACGATGTACGCTTTAGCTGAATCTTTGCCTTACCACCCTTATCACCAGGAGTATAACCCTCTAACTCTCCATAGTAACGCTCAAGATTTGGACGATCATGACTCTGAAGATATCCATTAATCTCCAAATTTAAACATGAATGACCACTTCCTAACTCCCATTCATGGTCATCCAAACCATACTTGAAATTATCTAAAACAACTGCACTAATAGGTGCCCAATATTCTTCACCCAAATACACATCGTTCTCCCATTGTTCAAAATGATAAATTTTCTCCTTACCATCCTTAACCATTGTAGCTACAAACTTATACTCATAGCCCTTCAAAAGGTTAATAGATATGTTGTCTGTTGAGTAAAATGCGCCATAAGCAAATGGCTTCCACTCTGGACACTCTGTAGCAGGGGCAGGCGTAGAATAGACCTGAATACCATATACATCGTTATTCTCCTTGGCGCGAGAGAGTGGCTCATAGCCTACTTCAAGGTCCACAAAATCAAAGCCCAAAGATACGGTTACATACTCCTCCTCGGTTGGGGTCTCAGGGGTTTGTGGAGTATCCAAGTAGTTTACAAGTGTCTCGCAAGATGTTGCAAGCGATAGCACCAATAGCATAGCTACAGATGCCAAAAGTTTAGCAATGCGTCTCATATCGTTTGTGTTTTAAGTTTTCGATACTTCAAAGGTAAGCATTATTTTTCAATGTTGCATCACTGCCTCGCTATTTTCTTTGCCACGGCCCTCATATTTGACTTGGCAACATCGGGGCGCATAGCCTCCTCAAGGGACATATCGGCGGGTGTGATAGCATATATTGCATCGAAGTTTGACGAGTGCAGTTCATCGCACCACTCAACACCGCCACCCACAGCCACGCACCTTACACCCGCACTTATGGCATGGCGCAGTACTCCCGCAGGGGCTTTACCCATAACCGTCTGTCTATCAATGCGTCCCTCACCTGTAATAATAAGAGATGCATCCTTAGCTAAAGCATCAAAGTTTGCGATACTGAGCATAAGCTCGATACCCGACTGAGGCATAGCACCAAGCACCGCACCAAAGGCGAAGCCTAAGCCTCCCGCAGCACCCATACCGGGATATGTCGAGTAGTCCACACCGCGCCACTTAGCAACACGAGAGGCGTAGTGCGTCATAGCCCTATCCAAGCGTTGTATCATATCCATAGTCGCCCCCTTTTGCGCGCCATAGACCATAGATGCACCACACTCACCACAGAGTGGATTATTAACATCAACAGCCACGCTAAGTTCAATGTCTTGAAATGGGTTAACTTTAGGTGCGATAATACTCTCCACGCGCTCCAATATATCAATGGTCGATATATGTTCCTTGCCCTCAGCATCCAAGAACTTATAACCCAAGGCGCGGAGCATACCCACACCGCCATCGTTTGTGGCACTGCCTCCAAGGCCCACAACAATCCTACGACAACCGCGTACCACAGCATCAAATAGCAATTCACCTGTGCCGTAGGTCGTTGTGATAAGTGGATTGCGCTCCTCGTGTCGAAGGAGTGTAAGACCGCTTGCCGAAGCCATGGATATCACCGCCGTAGCACCATCGTCAATAACGCCATAGCTTGCTGTTATCTCTCTATGTAGCGGGTCGTGCGTCTTAGCCGTGACCATATCTCCGCCAAGCGCATAGACAACGGCTTCCGCCATACCCTCGCCACCATCCGAGATAGCCACGATATGACTCTCCGTATCGGGGCACACCTCCCTAAAGCCCGAAATAAAGGTCTCGGCAGCCTCCACAGAGCCAAGCGACCCCTTGAATGAGTCAAACGCCACAACGATTTTTTTCATAATATCACTATAGTTTAGGCAAATATAAACAAAATAAGCTATCTTTGCCTAACTAAACATCAAAATTATGAGAGCGTCATCAATAATTACTACCCTACTACTTCTGCTCGCCACTTCATGCAGCAACGACACAACGCGCTACGATGCGGGTGTAAGCCGCGAACTTGCCGAGTGGCGCAAGGAGACAATAAATGAGCTAAAGTACAACATCGACATAGACTTAGTGGAGAATATCGGCAAGGTAGATATAGAGTTTGCGGTGGAGCGCGCACAGGAGATAGTCATCGACTTTAGAGCTACGGAGAATATCCTTGCCGTGGAGCGCTATACTAAGCCTTTGAAGCACCGCATCGAGAGTGAGCATATAATAATCCCTAAGAGCGAGATAGAGGCTGGCGACAACTGTATATCTATCCGTTTCAAAGTTGATAATCAGTCGCTTAACCGCAACGAGGAGTTTCTATACACGCTCCTTGTGCCTGACCGTGCGCGCACGCTCTTCCCATGCTTCGAGCAGCCAGATATGAAGGCTAGCTACACACTTGCGCTAACCATACCCGAGGAGTGGGTGGCGGTATCTAACACACCTGTTCAAAGCGAGGCTACAGACCACTCGACCAACACCAAGCGCGTGGAGTTTGCACCTACAGAGCCACTTAGCACCTATCTATTCTCGTTCGTGGCGGGTAAGCTATATCAGCGCACCTACGACGATGGCGAGCATCGCTTCACAGCCTACTACCGCGAGACAGAGCCTAAGCGATTGGAGCAGCTCGACACCATATTTGCCCAAGTCAAGGCATCGCTTGTGTGGTTGGAGGAGTACACTGGCATAAAGTATCCATTTGCCAAGTATGACCTCATTATGTTGCCCGGCTTCCAGTATGGCGGCATGGAGCATACAGGAGCTACGCTCTACAACGACCGTCAGATGTTCCTTAGCGAAAACCCAACCATTGACGAGCTACTTCGCCGCACACAGCTTATAGCGCACGAGACCGCACACATGTGGTTTGGCGACTATGTTACAATGTGTTGGTTTGACGATGTATGGACAAAGGAGGTCTTTGCAAACTACTTTGCAGCTCGCATGGCTGAGCCTCTATATAGCGATATAAACCACCAACTAAATCGCCTTAAGACCTACACTACAGCGGCACTGAACGAGGATCGCACCCTTGGTGCTACATCCATACGCCAAGAGCTTGACAACCTACGCAACGCGGGACTTATATATGGTCAGACAATCTACAACAAAGCCCCAATAGTTATGGATAAGCTTGTGGAGCTTATGGGTGAGGAGGACTTTCGCCGTGGTATTCAGGAGTATCTCACAACATACGCCTACAGCAATGCCACATGGCCAAATCTTATCGCCATACTCGGCCGCTACACCGAGGAGGATTTAGCGCAGTTTAGCGATGTGTGGGTACACCAGAAGGGTATGCCTCATATAAGCCTTAGAGTAGAGGATAATGAGCTTATTGCAAGCCAAGCCGACCCGCTTAGTCGCGATATTCTCTGGCGACAGAGCTTCGATTGCCGTGTGATATATAGCAGTGGCGAGGTTGAGGATATTGAGGTTGTGATGCGCGAAAAAGAGCAGCGATACCCTATCGGAGAGGGCGTTGTTGCGGTACTACCAAATAGCTGTGGCAGAGGCTATGGATTATTTATTCCTGATGCAAAGAGCCGAGAGTGGATAATGGAGAACTTCGCAACGCTCGATGATGAGCTACTTCGAGAGTCGCTGGCAATAACCCTCAACGAGTGCTACGAAAGCGAGATTATCACACCTCAAACATGGCTCGACTTCCTCCTTAGATATATTGACAGCGAGCCTAACGAGCTTGTTGCATCGACACTCAACAGCTACCTTGGCGGAGTGATGGTTGAGGTGGGCGATAGCCGTGCCGAGGAGCGTGTATGGGAGATTATCCAAGAGAGTCATAACCCTGCGCTTGCGCGTAGGCTCACAATGACACTTGCCCACGCTATGACCTCAGCACCATCCATAGAGCGACTATACAGCCTATGGGAGCAGATGTCCGGCACACAACTTAGCGAGCAGGACTATATGACCCTAAGCTACGAACTCGCCATACGCCTACCTAAGGAGCAACAATATATCTGCACCACACAGCTCGGTCGTATAACAAACCCCGACCGCAGAGCGCAGTATGAGTATATATCTCGCGCAACGGTGGCAAGCACCACAGAGCGCGACACACTCTTTGAGTGGCTACTCAGCGAGGCTAAAAATCGCCGTCCAGAGCCATGGGCTGCATCGATGCTTGGCTATCTATGCCACCATACACGCAACGAGGAGTCGCTACACTATATTTATAAAGGCTTGGAACACCTTAGCGAGATACAACGCACAGGCGATATATTCTTCCCTCGCAACTGGGTGGGCGCACTACTTAGCGGAAACCATACCGCAGAGGCACGAAGCGAGGTTATGCGTTTTCTTGAGGATAATCCCAACTACTCACCACTGCTAAGAAACAAGATACTTCAGGCGGCAGACTAATACAAGAGGTAAGCAGAGATATTTGTTGTTTAGGGATGTGGAGGGAGGTTTGCTATCTGTTGCAACAGAGATTGTAGTCACGCAGTAACTGCTCCTTAAGATCGCCTATAGAGGCAAAGCGTTTCTCGTCACGGAGTTTCTCAACGAGGCATATACGCAAGGTCTTGCCATAGAGATCGCCACTAAAGCCTATAACATGGGTCTCAAGGAGTAACTCCTTGCCACCCACCGAAGGGCGTATGCCCACATTTGACATTGCTACATAGTGTACCCCCTCGATATCTACCTCCGAGCGATATACACCACGCTCTATATCTTCGTGACCCTGCAACGACATATTGGCCGTTGGGAAGCCCAATGCTCTGCCTATCTTCTTTCCGTGTATTACCTCTCCCTCGATACAAATCATCTTACTCGGTCATTTGATGGGTTAACTTCTGAACTAAACTATACTCCGAGAAGAACTCACGGGCAAAGACTCGCAAAACAGTGTATAGAGGTATAGCGAAGAGCATACCCCACACACCTCCTATATATCCAGCGATAAGGATGCAGAGAAATACCTCTAAGGGGTGTGCCTGCACACGGTCGGAGTAGATGGTTGGTTGGATGATAAAGTCATCTACAACCTTAACTATAATAACTGTAGAGCATAGCACAATAGCAGTATGAAGCACATCGCCACCAATAGGCGAGAGTAGCGCTATGCACAACGAAAGTAGTGTTCCTATAACAGGACCTGCATATGGAATAACATTCAGCACACCGATAATAAGACCTATGACAAGGGCATCGCTACCATGCATACCGAAGAGGGTCATCGCCAAAGATATGATAACCATAAGCACGAAACTCTCCACCATAAGACCGCCAAAGTAGCGTGATAACAACGCTGTAATGGAATCCAAAGCGTTATATACATTGCCACGGAAACGGTCTGGGAAGAATAGCGCAACAAGGCGATAGAAGAGGTTATCCTCCTTCATAAAGTAGAAGGTGATAAACGATATAGAAAAGAAGGATATTGCAACACTCTTTAGCACAGACAGAACACTGGCAAAGGTCTCTGCAACATCAATATTAACCAGACCAAGCATAAACTGCTTAAAGGTCTCACCAATATCGGTAATCTCCACTGCAAACACTCGCTCCAACAGCCCCTCAATATTTACCAGCGACGACTCTACAGCAGCTGTAACACTCGCCCAATCCATCGAGGCAAGTTCATCGACCTTACCATAGAGAAGTGGTATAAAGAGCCAGCCAAGTGCGCCCATAACAAGCCACATCAAGATGAGTGTTAATGCTGCAGATAGTGTGCGAGAGAGGCTACGACCAAAGATATTTATATGCGTTAGGCGTGACACCAAAGGGCGACCAACAAGCGAAAGCACCGCAGCAATGAGTATATATAGCACCACCTCCCAGAGGTACCATATTACCCACCCCACAACGCCTATTACTACGATGGTAACTATACCCTTAAGTATCTTATCAACGCTCATCTACAATTACTTTAGGCGTGCAATAGGAGTCTGAGAGCCAATCACAGGGTCACCTATCTCAACAAATAGCTCAGAGTTCTTAGGAATAAGAATATCTACGCGCGAGCCAAACTTAATGAAGCCAAGAGTGCTATTCTGCTCAGCTGGAGTTCCCACCTTCACATAGTTCACAATGCGGCGTGCTACGAAGCCTGCAATCTGACGAATAAGCACCTTGCGGTCGTCGCTAAGACGCACGACTGTTGTGGTGCGCTCATTCTCGGTAGATGACTTAGGGTGCCATGCAACGAGGAAACGACCATGATGGTGCTTGAAATACTCAACCACACCCTTCACAGGCATCCAGTTAACATGAACATTTGTCACCGACATAAAGATAGAGATTTGAAGCATCTCCTCGTGTATATACTCATCATCCTTAACTACCTCCGTTACCACAACACGACCATCACATGGCGAGAAAACCAACGACTCATCGTGTATCTGCACTCGGCGTGGCTCACGGAAGAATGCTGTAACGAAAAACCAAAAGATAAGCAAAAAGCCCGCCATAAACCACATAATAGCAGCTGGCGTTTCAGACAAGAAATAGACTAAGAGCCAGATACCGACACATAGCAGACCTGTAATACCAATGATGATATATCCCTCTTTGTTAATCTTCATAAAGTATAGTTTTTAGGTTAGTAATCTATTAGATATTTGTTGCGAATAATGCAATACACAGATATATAAATGCGCAAGGTGCAGAGAGTATGAGAGCATCAAACCTATCAAGGATACCACCATGACCAGGGATAATGTTGCCCGAATCCTTAACCCCAGCATCTCGCTTAAACATAGACTCCACCAAGTCGCCAACAACGCTTGATAGCGATACTACAAGTGCCAAACCGAGCCATAGTCCATAGCTGCCTCCAGTCACCTCAGCACCAACAATACCCATAGCCAACGAGCCGAGGAGACCTCCAACAAAGCCCTCCCAAGACTTCTTAGGTGAAAGACGCTCGCACATCTTGTGACGACCCATAGTAACACCAACAAGATAGGCAAATACATCGTTGCCCCAAACAAGGAAGAGGTAGCAGATAAAGCACCAAGGTATCCACGCACCAACACCACCAAGAAATACAGGTACCAACGCCATCAATGACATAGGTAGCGCAACATAGACAACACCCATGATAGTTGTGGCAATGTTGAAAATCGGAGTCTGACGATTGCGAAATACCTCAACAAAGAAGACAGCGAGCATCACGATGAAGGCGAGGATAAAGCTCAACAAACCAGCACCAAACAGTGCTACTCCGTAAATCTCCTCAGGGTCAGCACCAAGCACTAAGCCCCCACCAACTAATGCTCCAGAGATGTAGAGCAACAGGGCGGATAGAATACCCCATCCTCGCTGTGGCTCGGTACCCTTAGCCTGTGCCAAACGATAGAACTCCACGACACCGCCAAGCGTAACAACACCAAGAAGCGCAGCATAGCCTGCGTAACCTGCAAATGATGCACCAAGTACGACTAATAACAACACCGCACCACTGAGTGTTCTAACAATGAAATTTCGCAACTTATCTGACATAACAACCAATTTTTACAACAGGTCTTACTCTACAACAGAAGCACTCTCGTTCTCTGCAAGCGAAGCAACCTCCTCAACACCCTTGGCTCTCTGCTGTGCGCTTACACCCAATACCGACTCTATATCTTCGGTAAAGATTGTCTCCTTCTGAAGAAGCAAATCTGCCAAAGCCTCAATACGCTCTCTATCCTCCGAAACAATCCTGCGAGCCAACTCAACAGCCTCATCCACGATACGACGCACCTCATCATCAATAATCTCTGCGGTACGCTCCGAGAATGGCTTTGTGAACATATCGCGCTGTCCCGTAGCATCAAACCAGCTCACATTACCCACCTTAGGGCTCATGCCGTAATATGCAACCATAGCATACGCTGTCTGTGATGTACGCTCCAGGTCGTTCAAAGCCCCCGTGCTTACAACATCAAGGAGCGTCTGCTCAGCCACACGACCTGCAACCAAGCCAGCGAGTTTATGCATAAAGTGCTCAACATTATGGTTTACACGCTCCTCAGGCAAGTACCATGTAGCACCGAGTGAACGACCACGAGGAATAATTGTAATCTTTAGCACAGGGTCGCAGTGCTGCAAACGCCACATAACTGTAGCGTGTCCCGCCTCATGGATAGCCGTAGAGCGACGCTCCTGGGCTGTCATAGGCATATTTCTACGCTCCAAACCACCTACAATACGGTCAATAGCTGCAAGGAAGTCCTCCTGCGTGACTGCGCTCTTATTATTTCGTGCAGCAATAAGAGCCGCCTCGTTACATACATTAGCAATATCAGCACCCGCAAAACCTGGTGTCTGCTTAGCAAGGAACTCTCTATCGAGCTTATCATCAAGCTTAATCTTACGAAGATGCACATCGAAGATTGCCTGACGCTCCTTTACATCTGGAAGCCCCACCTCAATCTGACGATCAAAACGACCAGCTCGCATCAACGCCTTATCCAAGATATCTACTCGGTTTGTTGCTGCCAAGACGATAACACCCGCATTTGTCTGAAAACCATCCATCTCGGTAAGGAGCTGATTGAGGGTATTCTCACGCTCATCATTACCCGAGAAGCCTGAGTTCTTACCTCGCGCACGACCGATAGCATCAATCTCATCAATAAAGACAATACATGGAGCCACCTTCTTAGCCTGCTCAAAAAGGTCACGAACACGCGACGCACCCACACCCACAAACATCTCCACAAAGTCTGAACCAGAGATTGATAGGAATGGTACATTTGCCTCGCCAGCTACAGCCTTAGCCAACAAAGTTTTACCTGTTCCTGGAGGGCCTGCAAGCAACGCACCTTTAGGAATCTTAGCTCCCAACGCCTTGTATTTATCAGCCTTTTTGAGGAAGTCAACAATCTCCATAATCTCGACCTTCGCCTCCTCCAAGCCAGCGACATCCTTAAAGGTTACACGCTCCTTATTGTTCTTATCGGACATCTGCGCGCGCGCCTTGCCCACATTCATGATGCCACCACCTGCACCACCATTCGCATTACGCGACATAGAACGCATGATGATAATCCACACCACTACGATAAGAATCCATGGCAGAGCACTTATAAGATACTCCATCCATCCCTTCTCCGAGCGAGCATACTTCACAACAACAGCCTCAGCATCGGGATTCTCCTCCAGTGCCTTTGCCTCCGCCTTAGCTACACGCTCTGCAAAGTACTGCACATCACCACCAGTGTTGTATCGTATCTGCACTCCTGTCTTTGGGAGAAGTTTAAAACGCTCATCTCCCTCCAACTTCTCATAAGCATCTTCTCTTAAATAGATGCTCGCTTTCTCCTTGTCTAATACCTCAATACGCTCTACTAAGCCACGCTCGACAAGCTCGTCAATCATATTCCAGTCACCCTCAATAGGACGAAGCTCTGGCGAACTGAATGTTGAGTATCCAAGAATTACAATAACTACTAAAACCCAGAACCACATGAAATTAAAGCGTGGTTGCATCATGGGCTTACCCTTTTTTACCTCCATAATAATTTTCTTAACACACCCTAAGAAGCGTAGCGAGCTGCAAAATATTGCGTAGTAGCATGCTTTAACTCCAAGCACCCATCCTATCGTCCAACAATCTCCCCCATTAGCACAAACCCACAATTAAAGGAGATTAGCGATTCTTATAGATAGCATCAAGAGCTACCTACAGCAACACAACAACTGCAACTATCCTCTTCTCACTACTCGCCAAACTCGTACCTCTTCATTGGCGCATCAGCCCACAACTCCTCCAAGCGATAAAATTCACGAAGCTCCGTCTGGAAGATATGCACGATGACATCGGTATAGTCCATTGCCACCCAAAATGAGTTCTGACGACCCTCAACTCTCACTGGCCACTCATGCATAACCTCAAATACCTTCTCCTCGATACTCTGCGAAATAGCATCTACCTGTGTTGTAGAATCAGCATGGCAGACAACAAAGTTTGAACATATCGCGCCATCAAAACCCGACAAATCAAGCGATACAATACCATGACCCTTCTTGTCATCAATAGCCTCAACTATCGTGTTAATCAATAATTCCAAATTCTCCATAATATAGTTTTCTGTTAACAATCACCGCAATCGTACGCACGCGTAGCGTACACAATAATGCAATATCTTTGCAAAGATATATATTTTTTTACAAAAAGCAAAAGTTTACAACATTATTAGACTAAATAGATGAGTAGAACAAACAAAAAAATAGATAAAGAGGCTGACTAAAAAGCAACTTAGTCAGCCCCCCCCCAACCTAATAGAGTGAATAAAAAGATGAAGTTTTAGGCTTAAGTCCCTTTTCACCGCTCACGCTCGGCATAGTCTGCAAGCAGCCTCTGCTCTCACTTAATCGCGGCGCTGCGAAGCCCGAAAAAGCGGAGTTTGCTGAGCGTAAATGAGCTTTTTGAGGGCAAGCGTAGCGTTGCGTTTAAGCCGAGAGCAGAGTCAAGCTCGCTTGAACTATGCCGAGGTGTAGCAACGAAAAGGAACTTAACGACAAAATACACTGTTTATTCACTCTCTACATCGAAATTAGAGTCAAAACAATTAAACACGCTCCTGATCCACACACCCCAATATGGTGCTGCGCAATGCCTCAACGATAGATTGTTTCACATAAGTACGACTAACAGCAAGAGCCACACGGCGCGAAGTTGCACCCTTAGCGATACTCTTAACTCGGTTACGACGCGCCTGAGGAATAAACTCCAATGCCATCTCAGGAATAATAGTCATACACGAGGTACAATCCACCATTCTCATCAGTGTATCCAACGAACCAGACTCAAAATAGAAGTGTGATGGAATATCATGTGCAGCCTGACATAGTTCAAAAATTTGGTCACGCATACAGTTACCACGACTCAACAAAATAAGGTCCTTAAAATCTATATCCTCAATACGAATATTGGAGCGCTCATAGAGTGGATGAGAGGGGGAAATATAAGCATAAAAATGGTCGCTAAATAGGTCATGTTCAGTGATTCCCTCACCAC
This sequence comes from Alistipes sp., assembly GCA_045650465.1. GTDB lineage: Bacteria > Bacteroidota > Bacteroidia > Bacteroidales > Rikenellaceae > Alistipes. The sequence continues at coordinate 26,747 of JAZRRF010000039.1, read as the reverse complement.
ATGTTCCAGAGGCTACCAACGCTGCATCTATTCGATCATGCTTCAACGCCTCGATAATATCTGCCGTCACCATTTCGTGTATCTCAAGTTCAACTTTTGGATACTCCTTAATGAATGTTGGAATGAATTTATGGAGCAGGTATGGAGCTATGGTTGGGATAACACCAAGACGCATCTTTCCCGCCGTCTCGCCACGCATCTCAGCCACCGACTCACGGATGTAGTTATACGAACGCAAAGTCTGTCGCGCTTGCTCCAAAACCACCTCACCAACAGCCGTTGGAATGATTGGCTTCTTCGTTCTATCGAGCAACACCACACCAAGCTCCTCCTCAAGAGCCTTAATCTGCATAGATAGTGATGGCTGTGTCACAAAGCAGTGTTCAGCAGCAACAGAAAAACTACCACAATTTGCCACCGCCATAAGGTATTCAAGCTGGATAATAGTCATAGGTTACTATAAGTTATTTAAGTTTTATAGCCACAAAGTTATAATAAAAATTTATATTACACAATAACATATAGTATATTCGCCAAATTTTTGTTATTTTTGTCGCCCACACACCTATAAATAGGTGAAAAGTGAAAATTCAAAACAGATAACTAAAGAGTAAAAATAAAAATTATAAAGGGTTATATAGTGTTAGGAGGGATGCACAACCATCTCCAAACTATTGAAAACCACCTAAGAAAACTATGAAGAAGATTATTCTTACGGGCGACCGCCCAACAGGCAAACTACACCTCGGACACTTTGTTGGCTCTTTGAGCCGTCGCGTAGAGCTTCAAAACTCTGGCGAGTATGATAAGATTTTCATAATGATTGCCGATGCACAGGCACTAACAGATAATGCCGACAACCCTGACAAGGTTCGCGAAAATATCATCGAGGTGGCACTCGACTACTTATCATGCGGCATCGACCCAACAAAGTCAACAATCTTTGTTCAGTCTTATGTTACGGAGCTTACCGAGCTTGCCTTCTACTACATGAACCTTGTGACCGTGCAGCGCCTACAGCGCAATCCAACGGTTAAGGCTGAGATTCAGCTCCGCGGCTTTGCTGAGAACAATGGCGAGGAGGAGAACCACCAGCGCAAGGGTACTCCTGTAGGTTTCTTCACCTACCCTATCTCTCAGGCTGCCGATATTACTGCCTTCCGCGCTACAACCGTACCTGTAGGTGAGGATCAGGAGCCTATGATTGAGCAGACACGCGAGATTGTGCATAAGTTCAACTCTGTATATGGCGAGACACTAATCGAGCCACAGATTATGCTACCAACAAACTCAGCATGCCTACGCCTCCCAGGTACTGACGGCAAGGCTAAGATGTCTAAGTCGCTTGGTAACTGCATCTACCTATCAGACTCGGCAGAGGATGTCAAGAAGAAGGTTATGGGTATGTACACAGACCCTGACCACCTCAAAATTACCGATCCAGGTAAGGTTGAGGGCAACTGCGTATTCACCTACCTCGACGCCTTCTCACGCCCTGAGCACTTCGCAAAATACTGCCCAGACTACGAGAACTTGGAGGCTATGAAGGAGCACTACCGTCGTGGTGGCTTGGGCGATGTTAAGTGCAAGAAGCTCCTTATCGCTGTATTAGAGGAGTTGTTGGAGCCTATCCGTGAGCGCAGAAAGCACTATGAGCAGCATATCGAGGAGGTTTACGAGATTTTGCGTCAAGGCTCTGAGGAGGCTCGCAAGGCGGCAGCTGAGACCCTCGCAGATGTACGCCGTGCTATGCGCATAAACTACTTCGAGGACACAGAGCTTATCGCTCGCCAGGCTGCCGAATACAGAAAATAGTTCACAACATCGATGATTAAGTTAGAGAACAACATAAAGGAGAAGATATATCAGATCTACCTCGCCCTGACACGACGCCTGACCAATACTCAGACGATGGCTATACTTGCCATTGTGGTTGGTCTATGCGCAGGTATTGGAGCATACATCTTCAACACCCTCCTACACACCATAACCCACCTACTAACTTCGTGGACTCCCGAGGATCAGGCACAGTGGCTATACCTCATCTATCCAGCTATAGGTATCATCCTCGCAACCCTATTTGTGAAGTATATCGTTAAGGATGGTATCTCTGAGGGTGTGACACGCGTACTGTATGCCATGTCGCGTGGCGACTCACGCATCAAGGGTCACAACTGCTGGACCTCTATCGTGGGTGGTGCTACAACTATCGGATTTGGTGGTTCGGTAGGTCCTGAGGCACCTATCGTGCTTACAGGTGCTGCCATAGGCTCCAATATTGGCAAGCTCGCACACCTGAACTACAAAAACATCACCCTGCTACTATGTTGCGGTGCGGGTGCGGCGGTGGCGGCGGTATTTAAGGCCCCTATCACGGGCGTGGTCTTTGTGCTTGAGATTTTGATGCTCGATATCACATCAAAGTCTATCATCCCGCTACTTATGGCCTCGATGACGGCAACAATCACCTCGCTAATACTGCACGGTTTCTCACCAATATACGCCGTATCGCTCGGCGAGGGCGATATGTTCCAAGTAGCACATCTTCCGCTATTCATCCTGCTTGGATGCTTCTGCGGAGTTATGGCGTACTACTTCACAGAGGTAAACTCCAAGGTAGGCGGTTTCTACAAGTCTGTTACCGAGCAGTGGCGTAAGTGGCTCTATGCGGGTCTTACGCTCGGTATCCTAATATTTATCTTCCCACCACTCTACGGTGAGGGTCACACTAGTTTTAACTCGTTGATGTCGGGCGAGACTACAGCGCTCTTCGACAATACGCTATTCTACACACTTAGCGATGCCGATTGGTTCCTAATCATCTACCTCATCGCCATTATGCTCTTTAAGGTGGTTGCCATGGCTACGACTAACGCGGCAGGTGGTGTGGGTGGTACCTTCGCGCCATCGCTCTTCGTGGGAGCCTTTGCAGGTGCTACGCTGGCAGTTATATGTCGCACGGTATTTGGCTGGGAGATATCCATAACATCATTCACCCTTGCTGGTATGGCGGGTGTGATGTCTGGTGTGATGAAAGCACCGCTTACGGCGATATTCCTTATCGCGGAGCTATCTAACGGCTACGGCCTCTTTATCCCGCTAATGATTGTGTCGTGCATATCGTTTGCAGTGAACTATGGTCTTGACCGAGACTCTATCTACACCAAGCAGTTGCGTATGCGCGGTGAGCTACTTAGCCACGATAAGGACTCCTCGGCGTTTGTATTCCTACGCCTTGACCAGCTTATGGAGACCGACTTCATACGCCTCAGGGAGTCTATAACCTTGGGCGATGTAGTCAATATCATCTCCAGTGCACGCCGCAACATCTTCCCTGTGGTGGATAACGAGGATAAGCTCATTGGTATAGTGCAGCTCGACGACCTGCGCCACGATATGTTTGATAGAGAGAAGTGGGGCAAGTCGATTATGCACTACATGATACAGCCACCAGACAAGATTTTGGAACACGAGATGATACAGAGCATCATGCCACGCTACGAGCAGAGCAATACATGGATGCTTCCTGTGGTGGATAAGCAAAACCACTACCTCGGCTTCATCTCAAAATCACGCATTCTTAACTCATACCGCGAGGCACTTGTGAATGTGTCGCAGGCAGACTAACGCACAAAGTGAAAACTGAAAACTGAAAACTGAAAAGTGTGGTGCCTACGGCGTATGTTTATAAAGTGAAAAGTGAAAACTCAAAACTGAAATAAAAACGAATAAAATATAGACGAAAATTATGGCTTTACAATGTGGAATTGTTGGACTACCAAATGTCGGTAAGTCAACACTCTTTAACTGTCTTTCAAATGCACGCGCTCAGGCGGCAAACTTTCCTTTCTGTACCATTGAGCCTAATGTGGGCGTTATCACCGTACCAGATGAGCGACTCAACAAACTCGTGGAGCTTGATAACCCTAAGCGCGTAGTGCCTACAACCATCGAGATTGTCGATATCGCAGGTTTGGTGAAGGGTGCATCTAAGGGCGAGGGTCTTGGTAATAAGTTCCTTGCAAACATCCGAAACACCAACGCTATTATCCATGTATTGCGTTGCTTCGAGAATGAGAACATCACCCATGTTGACGGCACGGTAGATCCTGTACGCGACAAGGGTATCATCGACACAGAGCTTCAGCTCAAGGACCTTGAGACCATCGAAAACCGTATAGGCAAGTGCCAGAAGCAGGCTACTGCGGGCGACAAGATTGCTAAGCGTCAGTACGACATCTTGTGCCGCTACAAGGAGGCGTTGGAGCAAGGTCTCTCGGCGCGTACCGTGGAGCTCACAGCCGAGGAGCGCAAGGTGGTATGGGATTTGAACCTACTTACCGACAAGCCTGTTTTGTATGTATGTAATGTTGACGAGGGTTCGGCAGTTAAGGGTAATGCTCACACCGAGGCGGTGCGTGCTGCTATTGCGAGTGAGCATGCCGAGATGCTTATCGTGGCGGCAAGTGCTGAGGCCGACATCGCTGAGCTTGAGACCTACGAGGAGCGTCAGATGTTCTTGCAGGATATGGGTCTTGAGGAGTCGGGCGTGAGCCGTCTTATCAAGGCTGCCTACCGTCTTCTCGATTTGCAGACCTTCTTCACTACTGGTGCTGACGAGAGCCGTGCTTGGACCTTCCGCCGTGGTATGAAGGCTCCTGAGACTGCGGGTATCATCCACACCGACTTTGAGCGTGGCTTCATCCGTGCCGAGGTTATCAAGTATGCCGATTATGTCGAGCTTGGCTCGGATCGTGCTTGTAGAGAGGTTGGTAAGATTGGCATCGAGGGTAAGGAGTATGTTGTTGAGGATGGCGACATCATGCACTTCCTATTCAATGTCTAACCACCCAACCACCCCATTACTAATTACTAATTACTAATTGATTATGAACAATCTTTGGAAATATATCATCATCGCTTCAGCCATAGTACTATCATCTATCGTACTATCTGCAGCCTACACACAGCGTTATCGCTCAAACACAGGCACTATCACCGTCACAGGTCTTGGCGAGACACAGTTCACCTCGGACCTTATCGTTATCGAGGGTAGCTTCGATGCTGAGAACTACGACGCAGCGGAGGGCTATCGCAACTTGGAGCAGAGCCGCGAGAGCATCATCTCATTCCTCACATCCAAGGGCGTAGCACTCGAGGCTATAACCTTCAATATGCCAAGTACCTACAAGATGACCGAGTCGGTATATGAGAATGGTGACTACATAGGCTCACGCTTTACTGGTTATCGTCTCACACAGTCATTCACCATCGAGTCTAAGGATGTGGACACCGTGGAGGCGGCAGCACGCGAGCTTCCATCGCTCCTTGCGCGTGGCATCTCTATTGAGGTGTACAACCCTATGTACTACTACTCAGGTTTGGAGAGCGTAAAGCTCGACTTGTTGGCAGCGGCAGCAGCAGATGCTAACGAGCGTGCAAGAAAGATTGTTGAGAACTCGGATGCTGAGCTTGGCAACCTAACATGGTCGCGTGCAGGTGTCTTCCAGATTACCGCAGCTACAGGTGACGAGGAGTTCTCGGCAGGTGGTAACTTCAACCTATCATCACGCGAGAAGAAGGCACGCGTTACAGTGCGTGCAGAGTATAAGATTAAGCCAAAAGTAAAGTAAAACAGCTAAAACATAGATAGAATATGAATAGAGAAGTAAGAGTTCGTTTTGCGCCAAGCCCTACAGGTCCACTACATATTGGTGGTGTGCGCACAGCACTATATAACTACCTTTTTGCCCGCCGTCATGGTGGTAAGATGATTCTTCGTATCGAGGATACCGACTCACAGCGTTTCGTACCTGGTGCCGAGGAGTATATCATCGAGTCGTTGAAGTGGTGCGGTATAGAGATTGACGAGGGTGTAGGCGTGGGTGGTCCACACGCACCATACCGTCAGAGCGAGCGTAGAGATATATACCTCAAGTACGCAAAGCAACTTGTGGAGGCTGATTGGGCATACTACGCCTTCGACACACCAGAGGAGTTGGAGAAGCTCCGCGCTGAGGCCGAGGCTGCAGGTAAGACCTTCGCATATAACTATGAGGTGCGCGAGAAGCTACCTACATCACTCAGCCTTGCAAAAGAGGAGGTTGAGGCACGCATCGCACGCGGTGATCAGTGGGTGGTGCGCTTCAAGATGCCTGAGAACGAGGTTGTAAAGATGGACGACCTTATCCGTGGTCATGTGGAGGTAAACACCTCGACACTCGATGATAAGGTGCTTTATAAGTCTGTTGACGCACTTCCAACATACCACCTTGCAAACATCGTTGATGACCACCTTATGGAGGTGTCGCATGTTATCCGTGGTGAGGAGTGGTTGCCATCGTTGCCATTGCACTACCTCTTGTATCGCGCCTTTGGCTGGACAGATACACAGCCTGAGTTTGCACACCTACCACTACTCCTAAAGCCTACAGGTAGCGGTAAGCTCTCGAAGCGCGATGGCGACAAGATGGGCTTCCCTGTGTTCCCACTCTTCTGGACATCACCTACAGGCGAGACCTCACGCGGCTACCGCGAGGATGGTTATCTTGCAGGTGCGTTTATCAATATGTTGTCATTGCTTGGCTGGAACCCAGGTACCGAGCAGGAGATATTCTCTATGCAGGAGCTTATCGATGCCTTCTCTTTGGAGCGAGTATCTAAGGCGGGCGCACGCTTCCAGCCAGACAAGGCTAAGTGGTTCAATGCGCAGTATATGCACTCGCTCACTGCCGATGAGCTTGCTCCACTTATGCAGCCTATTTTGAAGGCTCACGGCATCGAGGTTTCGGACGAGGTTGCAGGCAAGGCGGCAGATATCATGAAGGAGCGTATGACCCTTGTAACCGACATGTGGGATTTGACATCCTTCTTCTTCGTAGCTCCTACCGAGTATGAGGAGAAGCTTGCAAAGAAGCAGTGGAAGGGCGAGAACCCAGCGATGCTTGCTGAGCTTCGTGGCGTATTGGCATCTATCAATGACTTCTCGAAGGAGAATACCGAAGTTGTCGTTCGCGCATGGATTGAGGCTAAGGGTTTCTCTCTCGGTCAGGTGATGAACACCTTGCGTCTTGCGTTGGTTGGCGCTGGTAAGGGTCCAGGTATGTTTGATGTAACGGAGTTTATCGGTAAAGAGGAGTGCTTGAAGCGTATCGACACTATCCTTGCAACACTTAAGCCTTTGGAGTAATGGAGATTTTACAGCATATATGGGGTTCGACACCCGAAGGTGAGGGTATCATCCTCTACACCATGCGCAATAGCCGTGGCTCGGAGGTGCATCTATGCAACATTGGAGCCTCGATTGTGGGTGTTAAGTTTGCAGACCGCGATGGCAAAATCGAGGATGTTGCGTTGGGCTATAAGGAGCCTACAAGCTACATTGGCGATGGCGCGGCAAGTGGCAAGTCGGTGGGTCGTGTAGCGGGTCGTATTGCCCGTGGCACGATGACCATAGATGGCGTGGAGTATCGACTTGAGGTAAATAATGGTCCTAACCACCTGCATGGTGGCTCTAAGGGCTTTGCAAATCGCTATTGGGAGGGTCGTGTGGAGACCAATCGCGTGGTATTTAGCTACATATCTGAGGATATGGAGCAAGGCTACCCTGGCGAGCTTGTTGTGGAGGCTGTCTATGATTTCGACGATGAAGATAATCTTGAGATTACCTACCTTGCAAAGAGCAATAAAAAGACCGTTGTGAACCTCACCAACCACCTTTATTGGAACCTTCATGGCGAGGGTTCGGATAAAACAATCCTCGACCATAAGCTACGCCTAAACTGCTCGAAAGTCTTGGAGATGGATATCACGCAGATACCTACAGGCAAGCTCCTCGATGTCGAGGGTACGGCTCTCGACTTTAGCTCATGGCGCAGGTTTGGCGATGATATAGACTCGGAATTTAACAACATCCGCAACTACCACGGCTACGACCATTGCTTTGCTGTTGACGGCTATAAGAAGAATATCCTGCAGGAGGTGGGCGAGCTACGATGTGAGGCCATAGGTCGCAAGGTGACCATCCTCTCATCACAGCCTGCTGCGGTACTCTATACGGGTAACTGGTTGGCTGGTGGCTGTCCTATCACCAAGTCGGATAAGCGTTATCAGGACTACGCTGGTGTGGCTATCGAGTGTCAGGGTTTCAGCGATGCTGTTAACCACCCTGAGTTTCCATCCATAGAGCTTGAGGCAGATGAGCTATACTGCCAGAAGATAGTATTCAAACTTGGCACATTCTAACCCATGTACGATGTTATAGTTATAGGCGCAGGTGCTGCAGGTCTTATGGCGGCAGGCACAGCCGCGATGAACGGTCGCTCAGTACTCCTTATGGAGAAGATGGAGAAGGCGGGGCGCAAGATACGAATTACTGGTAAGGGTCGATGTAACCTTACAAATGCCCGCCCTGCGGAGGAGTTCATCGAGAAGGTGCGCACAAACCAAGATTTCTTCTCGGTAGCCTTTGCCGAGTTCAACAACCGCGCTACGATACGCTTCTTTGAGCGTCTTGGCGTGAAACTTGAGATTGAGCGTGGTGAGCGTGTATTCCCTAAAAGTGGTAAGGCTTGGGATATCGCCAATGCCTTGGTTGACTTCTGCGAGGATAAGGGAGTTAAAATCGCCTATAAGACTCAGGTTACAGCCATTGAGACTATGGCGGGTAGAGTGACAGGCGTGCGCTACCGCAACAGCCGAGGCTTCGAGCGCAGAGAGGAGGCAGCGCATGTTATCATCGCCACGGGCGGTGTAAGCTACCCTTCGACAGGTTCTACAGGCGATGGCTACGACTTTGCAGCGAGTGTGGGTCATGACATTGAGCCTGTGCGCCCATCGCTAACACCACTCGTGACTTCACATCCACAGAAGGAGTACCTCAATGGCGTATTGCTTAAGAATGTGGGTGCCAAGCTCTATGTTGACAATGAGCTTGTGCAGGAGGAGTTTGGCGAGTTGGGATTCTCGGAGCGAGGTATCGAGGGTGCTGTGGCACTCCGTATGAGCCGCGATGCTGTAGATGCAATTATTGACGAGAAGCGCGTAAAGATAATCGTTGATTTGAAGCCTGCACTCGATGAGGAGACACTTCTCGCACGTATCAATAGGGAGATTGCCGAGATGCAACCTTCGGAGTTCTTCTCGGAGTTGCTCCGTAAGCTTGTGCCTAAACAGTTGGTAGTGCCTTTGGCCAAGGAGGTGGACTTCCACTCAAAGACCTATGTAGGTAAGCTCACCGATGCTGAGAAACTCCGCTTAGTAAAGATTTTGAAGGGTATGGCATTCCCTATCTCGGACTACGCACCATTCCAATACGCTATCGTTACAGCAGGTGGTGTTAAGTGCGAGGAGGTGAACAAATATACCATGGAGTCAACCCTCGTTAAGGGTCTATATTTTGCGGGCGAGGTACTCGATATCGACGCCAACACAGGAGGTTACAATATGCAGATAGCCTTCTCGACAGGTCGTCTTGCAGGACAGCTAAAAAAATAACCCAACCAAAACCCAAACTATGAAGCGTTCAGGTAGAAGTCTAAAACAGCGATTACAGGATATAAGCTACTTACCATCCTACCTAAGTCGCGCACGCCACTTTCGCGGGCATGGTGTACACTCACCCTTTGTATATAATGTTGTGCGCCATGTGTTTATGCAAAAGAGGCTCTACAATACCGCGAGTGAACTCTATGCCACGCTACATGACCTTGGCATAGCCGAGCGCCGCTGTGTGCAGCTCGCCAACCTTGCCGAACATTGCAAGTATAGTCGCTGGTGTGTAGATAGCAAGCAGGAGCAGGAGTTTATAATTGTGACGCTTGATACTCGATATCCCGAGTTGGAGTCATACGCAGAGTATGCACGCGAGCATGGTGCTACACTCTGCATCATGAGTCCATATAACAACCGCGAACGCTGGGAGGTATGCCACAAGATTATCAATGCACACCCCTCAACAACAGTGGATAATCGCGCATACCTACTTATGTTTAATAATCACCTACCAAAGCAGAGATTTAGACTATGAAAATTTACACTAAAACAGGTGACTCAGGCACAACATCACTCATTGGTGGTGAGCGTGTAAAGAAGTACGACCTCAGGGTCGAGGCTTATGGCACAGTGGATGAACTTACTGCATACATAGCTCTCCTTAGCGACATGCTAATGGAGGATGAGCGCACCGAGACAATGTGTGAGGAGCTATACCACATCGAGTCACAGCTTATGAGCGTTGCTGCACTCCTTGCTATTGGTAAAGGTGGCGAGGGTAAGATTGCCCCAATATCCAAGGAGCGCATCGAAGAGCTTGAGCACGCCATAGATCGCATGCAAGAGGAGCTACCGCAGATTACTAAGTTCACAATACCAGGAGGTCATCGTGCTGTATCTCTATGCCATGTATGTCGTACGATATGTCGCCGCGCTGAGCGTGCAGCACTGCGCGCTGGAGATGTTACAACGGTGGATAGCTCTGCGACAATCTACCTTAACCGCCTATCGGACTACCTCTACACACTTGGCAGACTTCTAACCGAGCGTCTTAAGGTCGAGGAGCATCTATGGATACCATAGCAATGATATAGAGTAGCCACGGCATATGTCAAAAAGTTTGGGCGCTTAGGGTAAAGATTATTTAACCCTAAACGCCCAACTCTTTTACCTGCCGTAGCTCTATTTTCTACCTACAAGTACCATATTTGATGAACGAGTGTCGCTAATAAAGTCAAAGAACTCCTCTGCAGGTGCGCACTGCGACTTATCGAGTGTAAATCGATCACTATAGTAAATTGGGCTCATATTACCCTCATCATCCTCAGCAATACCAGCAAAGAAGAATCTATCATCCTCAGACATCGAGTAGTACATATCCATCATCGAAGGATTAGTAGAAGGTTCATACATCAACAAATCCTCCAAGAACGCCTCCTCGCTATACTCCATTATCATCCACTCCTCGTACCACCAGAAATAGAGACTCTTGGCAGGTGCCGAGGTCTTCATCTCAACAATAGCCAAACACTCACACTCCGCAAAAAGGTTTGCATAGCTTCTATCAAGAGCAATTATCTCCGCGGCATCGAAGAGTTTTACGAGCTCTATACTCTCGATGTTTATCTTGCCCGCATCTGCATGTGCCGAGGTGTAGTCGTAACGGAAAAGCCCGGTAGTAGGGAGGTTATTCTCGATACCAAAAGCCAAGACAGTGTACTCTGAATCAGGCATAAGAGGCATAAGTCTCTCGCTAACAGTACCTTCTAATATTGCTGGCTGGAAATCATCAATAATGGCCTTCATCACGCCATAGTCACTTTCGGCATATGGCACATGCTCCCTCTTAATATGTACACAAGCATACTTCTCGGTGTTGTTCGATGGCGTAACAGTCATCTCGGCATAGTATGGATGAATATCCGTAACCTTGATACTAAGCTCAAGGTCGCTAAGCTTGATATCTTCGGTTGCAAAATAGAATGGCTGCGGCAAAGAGCACAATATAGGTGTCTGCTCATCACTCACAGCAAAGAGTACAATCTGATACTGGGTATTAGGCTCTAAACGCTGCTTTATAGTTTTTCTACCATTGTAGCAGAACTTCTCAGGCGCGATACCCTGATCGTTAATTAAAGCGTTAAACTCAAGATATGCACGGTTGCGATAATGTTCGATATACTCCTCTGAAACCTCCATATCCTCGAAGATATAGAAGTTGTAGCTATCCGATATGATATAGCCATAATACAAACCATCGTAATTACCAGGATTGATTGTTATAGAGATATCGCTACCCTGGATATTCTTTTTAACATCAAACTCTACATCGATCAACTCTGGTGCCGAGGTCTTTATCACTACATAGTTAACCTCAGTTGTGGCAATATAGCCCTCTTTGTCAAACTCAACGCCGTAGCAATAGACCACATATTCGGTTCCTGGATAGAGGTTTACACCTCCATACTCCAACTTATCGCCCTTGACCAACCAACCAATTTTAGTTAGAAACTCATGTACTGATAGTCCATACGCCTCTGCAAGACCTAAGAAATAGGCATAGTCATCCTCCAATAGCTCTTCGCGAGTATCAATCATATTCATAAGGAAGTGCTTCTTCTCGGCAAAGCAAATGATATACTCCATCTCCTTATCCTTTGGCATCACATCCACCTTAAACTGTGTGTTGTTAGCCACTGCATTATCAAAATCGAATGATAGATTCTGGTGCTGTGGCTCATCGACTGGTTTCTGCTGCACACCACTCTCCTCATTATTACAGCCTGATAGAGCTATAGCCATAGCTACCAAGACCATATTAAGGAACATTACAATAGGTCTAATTCTCATCTTTTAAATTATTATACGATTACATGGGCAAAGGTAAGAAAAAGTATCAAATAATCATCGTTCAAAATAAAATGTATCTATATAGCGCTCATTTTTGGTCATTAAATGAACAACGATAGATATTTTTCCCTACATTTGTAGCATGGGTAGTAGCTCATTGCAGTGAGCTACACCCAAACATAGAATACTAACACAGCGAGATTATGAAGAATAACTACGCAGCTGAGATTGCAAAGAGCACTAACGAACTCTTCGAGTATATATCAAAGCACACAACAGAGGAGCAACTACAACGCATAATCGCTTCATACGAGTTTGCTGCCGAGGCACACAAGGAGCAGAAGCGTCGTAGTGGCGAGCCATATATCACCCACCCTATTGCCGTGGCTGCAATCCTAGCCAAGGAGTTGGAGATGTCCGACAACACCGTTATAACCGCATTTTTGCATGATGTTGTGGAGGATACGCCACACACTGTGGAGGAGATACGCCAGATGTTTGGCGACGATGTAGCATTCCTTGTGGATACAGTGACAAAGCGCAAGAAGGATAGCTATGAGCACTCCAAGCAGGTGGATAACTACCGTCAGATATTGGAGTCAGTACACTACGATGTGCGTGCGTTGCTCATCAAACTTGCTGACCGCCTACACAACATGCGCACCTTGGAGAGCATGCGTCCCGATAAGCAGATGAAGATTGCAGGTGAGACCGACTACTTCTACGCTCCGCTCGCCAACCGTCTTGGTCTATACCATATTAAGACCGAGTTGGAGAACCTTTCGTTCCGCTACCGCTGTCCACGCGACTATGCCGAGGTGGTCGATGAGCTTAACAGTGAGCGCGAGTTAAATCGTGAGACGCTCGATATGTTCACCTCAGAGATTGAGAAGGTGCTCAGCAAAGCGGGTCTTGAAGTGCGTATCGAGGTACGCTACCGAGAGCCATACAGCGTGTGGCGTAAGACAAAATCCAAGAGTAGCGATATAAAGCATATAGATGGCAAGCACTACATCCGTATCATCTACCCTAACCCCATAGGAATGAGCGAAAAGGCTATGAGCCTCAAAATATACTCTGTACTTACCGACCACTTCCGCGAAAAGCCCGGCTCGGTGAACAACTACATCGACACACCTAAGGAGAATGGCTATCAGAGCTTCCATGTCAAGCTCCTCTGCCAGCAGGGTGGTTGGGAGGAGATACACATCTCCTCGGAGCGTATGGTTCGTAACTCACGCTTAGGATGTGCAGCGGAGAGTTCAGAGATAAATGTTACCATGTGGCTCGACAAGTTTAAGTCTATACTTCAGGAGGTCGCTGATGGTGACCAGAACATCGCCTTTATGGAGGGAGTCACTTCGACCTTCTACAATGATGATATCATGGTCTTTACACCTAAGGGACGCGGTGTCATACTTCCTAAGGGGGCTACAGCCTTGGACTTTGCCTTTGAGATACATAGCCAGATTGGCGAAAAGGCGGTATATGCCCGCATCAATGGCAAGCTCATGTCATTGCGTACGGTACTTAGGCGCGGTGACCGCGTGGAGATTGGTACTGCAGAGGATGCTAAGCCACACCCAGACTGGCTCGACCATGTATATACCTTCCGTGCTAAGCGCTATCTGAAGGGTTACTTTGCCAACCTTCCACGCCTCGAATACGAGCGATGTCCACACTGCAACCCACTGCCCGAGGATGAGGTTATAGGCTTCAAAAATGGCGATGGCAACATAGTTCTCCACAAGCGATACTGCCCCGATATCATACGCCTCGCTTCGGAGTATGGCGACTCTATAGTTGCTGCAACATTCGATGCCAACCCAGCATTCCAGTACCCTGTGAGAATACGCGTACAGGGTATTGACCGCTATCATCTTATGAGCGACCTTATCGATTGTATAACCAACGAGTTACACCTAACTATGTCAGCACTATCAACCGAGAATATCGACCGCATAGCCATCTGCACCATAGACTTTATGGTCAACTCCGTGAGCGAGCTTCAGAAAGTTATCAAGAGCATATCGCAGATTGACGGCATAGATGAGGTGACACGCATTGAACTGTAACTCCATATAACATACAAGTTTTCACCGATGAAGAGATTTTCACTTATCGTTTCGCTATCAATGCTCCTCGCAGCATGTGTTAGTGACCCTACTGATGGTATTTCAACGATAGATACCCCAAAGAGCAAGATTGTAAACCCCAATGCCGAGCCTGCTGAGGGCTACCTTATGGTTAAACTATCCGCAAATTGTAATAGCGCAACTATTAGCGAGATTGCTGGTATAGACCTTGAGATTAAACCTCTGTTCAACCCTTCGACACGCGCCACAGGTTCAAGCCTCGACAGTTGGTATCTACTATCTTTCGACAAGAGCATCGATGTTAAGACCCTTGCCGAGCGCATAGCATCGTATGAGGGTGTAAAGAGAGTGGAGTACGATGTTATCTTTAAGCGACCAAAGAGCTACCGTGCAGCAAAGCCTATGGAGCGCCCAGAGCCTACACGCTCGGTGGAATATCCATTCAACGACCCTGAGCTTTCGTGGCAGTGGCACTACAACAACGATGGCTCGCTATCGGATGACTCCAAGGCGGGTGCAGATATCAACCTTCTCAACGCATGGAAGTACACCGCAGGTGACAACCGCGTTATCGTAGCTGTTGTTGATGGCGGTATCATGGCCGACCACCCCGACCTCAAGGATAATATGTGGGTAAACGAGGCGGAGAAGAATGGTCTTACCGGCGTGGATGATGACGATAACGGCTACATAGACGATATTCACGGCTTGAACTGCGTGCATATGAATGGTAATATCACCGCAGATGCTCACGGTACCCATGTTGCCGGTACGATATCGGCTGTGAACAACAACGACTTCGCCGTATGTGGTATCGCCGGAGGTACGGGCAATGGTGATGGCGTTCGTCTTATGTCAGTACAGATCTTCGAGGGCGAGGATGGTTGCTACACACATCAGATAGCACGAGGCATAGAGTATGCTGCTGATAATGGTGCTATAATCGCCAATAACTCATGGGGCTATGCCTATGACTCATACTACAGCGATGGCGACTATCTACAAAATGTTGGCATACTTCAGGAGGCTATAGAGTACTTCAAGGGCACAGCAAAGTTGGAGGGCACACTCTATGGCGGTATGATGATATTTGCTGCGGGTAATGACTCTGTAGATTACGCCAACTACCCTGGCGCATACAATAGCAATATATGCGTTGCAGCTATGGCTCCAAACTTCACACCAGCCTTCTACACCAACTACGGTCAAGGCACAAACATCACAGCACCTGGTGGCGACTCCACATATGGCACAATCATGGCCGTATCCTCAACATCTGTTGAGGATGCATATGGCTATGGCTACGAGTATATGCACGGTACATCTATGGCGACACCTCATGTATCTGGTTGTGTAGCGCTTGCAATATCATACGCCCTAAAGCAGGGTTATCACTTCACTGCCACAGAGCTTACCAACATCCTGCTCACATCGGTGCATGATATTAACCAATATATGAAGGGCGAACGCTACTACTACGACTACAAAACTAACTCATACCCTACCATGCAACTCTCTAAATATAAGTATAAGATGGGTACGGGATATATCGATGCACACAAGCTCCTTATGCAGATGGATGGCACACCATGCTTATACTTCAACACAGGCGTGGAGGCTCTCCTATCCCTCAACGAGATATTTGGCGATGGTGCTAAGGATATAACCTTCAAGGGTGTGGAGATTAGCGACAGCGTGCGCGAGGCACTCGGCATTCAATCAACCCCAACAATCGTGCAGGGCACAATTAAGATATTGTGTACAAAGCCAGGCATAGGCCGTATAAAGATTAAGGCTATTGCTGGAGATACGCTTGTGGGTGGTGATAACCTTACTGGCGGCATGCTTATAGAGCGCGAGTTTGAGATTGTGGCTCGCGGCTCGGTGGCCACAAACGGCGGATGGTTGTAATTTTCAAAGATATACGATTATGAAGAGATACATATATATATTTTTATCAGCAACGCTTACACTCCTCGGTTGTAAGCCAAACAACACAATAGACAAGCCTGAGGTGGCCTTCTGCTTTACCCCTATTGAGGTTACAACTACGGAGACCACTGCGACCATTACAAATCGCTCGTATATGACCATTGATGGTATAAGAAGTAACGAGACAACTTTCTACTTGGAGTATGCCAAGATGAATGAGGAGGAGTTCGTTAGAGGTGGCGACTTCTCACGCTTGTCTGACGGATGGTTTGAGTTTACTCTAACCAACCTTGAGCCAGGAACATCCTACAAAGCGCGCCTAACCGTTGACGGTGGCGAGTATGGCTCTGAGACTGGCGAGCCATTCCCATTCACCACTAAGGAGGCTGCAAAAATCGAGAGCATAAGTTGTGACGCTGAGGTCGATGCTAAGGGACTACTGGCTACCGTGCGCCTAAGCAATATCGCATATCTTGTTAATGAGGAGCCACAGCCCATAGCCTTTATCCGAGTAGAGTACACACCTGCATACACCAACGAGTGGGTTTATATTGAGGCCAAAGGTAGCAGCATCAAGGATGGCAAGATAGAGTTTACCATTCCACAGAGTGGTGCGGAGTATCTTGTTGAGGATAGGGAGTATAGCTACCGCGTGACTATAACACCTGATAACAGCGATTATAGCGCCATTACAACTGACGAACTCTCGTTCAAGACCACCTTTGCGGAGGTTACAGCTCAGTTCTCAGCGCTCTCACTTACATATAACGATGACGGCATTAGGGCTGAGGTTAAGGAGGTTAGCGTATTCTATGACGGTGTAGCTGCCGAGGAGTATGAACTTGGCGAGGCTATCACCTATGCGTTCCAATATCGTAAAAAAGGCACATCTATCTGGGAGGAGGTTGCTGCTGAGCTATCTAATGGCGGTATGAAGGCGACAATCGCGGCATCATTGCTTAGCGAGGGTGTGACCTATGAGGTTATCGCCTCAATCACCGCAGGTCGAGATATGCAGGTGCGCCATACGGCAGTTGCAGAGATTACAACATCTAAGAAGGAGACTCCCGACACACCTATCGTCCCAGAGCCTCCTACAGGTGGCGACACCTCGGCAATCGAGGGTGTATGGCACCTTACCAAGTGGCGCGGCGTAACACCATCGTTCGAGGTATATATGGATATCACCGCGACAGGTGGCATAACACTATATCAGCGCATTGATAAAAACTATTGGGAGATATATCAGAGTAGTGCATCTATTGATGCAGGTGTTATATCAGGCGTATATACCGATGGAGTGAATTGGGGCGCTTCGTACACCATTACAATCGAGGAGAGCAGCATGACATGGGTAGATACCGCAGATGCAACTGACATCTCGGTATATACTCGCGCAGAGCTACCAACACACATGCCTACTGCACCTACACGCTCAGCAATAGTCGAGAGGTTTTTGTAGGTTGATTTAGAATTAGAAACGCTAAAGGATTTCACCCTTTGCAGGATAGGACTTTGACGACATGTGTGGTGTTGCAACGCAAGAGAGATCTCTGCGCAATGCACACCACACATTTTTATATATTAGATTAAATATATCTGCTAATTAGCCAAACGAAACCACAACTCAGCCATCAACATAAATCCACAACTACGCTTACAGGCAATAGCTACAACGATGTGATAGCAGGAAAGAGAATTGACAACTCGCTGAGCAGCTTATTTTTATTGTAGTTTTCGCTAAGTACCAACAAAATGTTATTATCACCTGCAATACTACCAAGCACATCAGGAATGTTACGGCTATCAATAGGTACAGAGATCGCACTTGCATAGCCAGGCTTGGTGGTGATGACACACAGATTACCAGAGAAGGCAATCTTAAGAATATTGTCCGTGATATTGGTTGAGATGTAGTGGTCGTTAAGAGCATTGTTTGGCAACACATACACATAACCCTTCTCCTTATGAGGTACTTTTGCCACCTGCATAAACTTTAAATCGCGCGACAATGTTGACTGCGTAACCTGCACACCCTGTTCCTCAAGACGAGAGATGAGTTCCTCCTGCGATGACACACACTCCGAACGGATGATTTTACGGATAATCGATAGGCGTTGAGTCTTGTTATTCATCGTAAATTACTTCTAAATTGTTCCATAGTACAGATATTTTGTACTATCCATTCTCATTAACAACACAAAGATAGATAATTTTCGCATGAAAAGCAAATTTTTATCCATAAATATTACAGATACATCTTTCGCTTAACAACTCCTTGAAGATATAAAAATAATTTCGTATATTTGCACCGAGGTATGCCCGCATGGGACACGGAGAGTTAATTTGGAATTTATAAACTATTTGAACTATTTAAACTATGAAAAAATTTCTTTCATTTTTCTACATTGCACTTATTGCATCGTTTGCAATAAGCTGCGACCTTAAAGACCTAAATTCGGGGAATAACGATGACAACGCTTGCTTCACTTTTAGCGAGACAAATATCACATCTTTCTCTATTCAGACCAAGGTGACACCTACAGACATGGAGGCTCGTTACCATGCATCTATCGTTAAGAGCGACGATATCGCTGGCATGGATGACGCTACTATCTCAGACAATATTCTTGGTGCTGAGAACTTCAAGACATACAAGGGTACACAGTATATCTCAGCTATCAACCTTGAGGCTGAGACCAACTACACACTTATCGCCTTCTATATCACAAAGCCAGAAAAGGTTACCCGTCTTGAGCTTAAGACTATCAAGGTAGAGGCTCCGTTGGAGGGTGACGCGTTCAATGTTAACATAGAAGTTAAGGATATAACTGCAACATCGGCTACAGCTATTGCAACACCTAACTCAAATGCTAACCGCTACTACTTCCGTGTCATCACCAAGATGGAGCTTGATGCTTTTGGCATCTACAACGATGATTATCAGATTTTTGAGTACATCATTGAGAACCCTAATAGTAGCGATTGGATTACTCAGGGTAAGACAACACGCAGCTGTAACCTTGCAGCTGAGACTGAATATCTTGCTGTAGCCTTCAACTTCGAGAACTGGGAGGCTATGCACACACAGCAGGAGGAGCTAAGACTATTCCGCAAGGCGTTCACAACACCTGAGGGCGTACAGGTAGATCCAAACACATTGTTCGCAACATCGGATCTTGTAACCGACCACACCAACTTCAACCTTACAGTAACACCTGCAAAAGCAGATGCTCACTGGACATACTACATCTGGACTAAGAAGTCTTACGATGAGACTTTGGCTACAGAGGCTAAGGCAAACATCGTTATGCGTAGCTACTTCGGTCTTAACAACCTCGCTGTAGAGCAGGGTCATAGCTTCGGCGATATTATCCAGGAGGATATGCTCGGTCGCGTAGGCACACACACTATCTCTGCATACCAGCCTTTGAAGAACAATACCGAGTATGTTGTAGTATTGTTCTATGTTGACCCAACAACTGTTGACCCAACATCTGTTTACGACTACAACTATGTTGCTGTTCCATTCAAGACTGCTGAGCCATCAACAGACACCATCGCTAAGCTTGAGGTATCTGAGGCTGTAATCGTAAAGAGCGGCTTCTCATACGATGTTCAGTTCCTTGTAAAGACTGATGAATACGCTACAGACCTTTTGGCTGGTGCACAGCTTTGGGCTAACTACGACTTTGCGAAGTATTGGGATCCAAACGACTGGTCACAGATTCAGGCTTTCTTCATGTTCCGCAAGTCTGTAGGCGCAGAGACCTTGGCAGCTGCTAAGACATCTGAGGGCGCTACAATTTCGTTCACAGGCTTTGACAAGAACGACTATGTATTCTTCTTCGAGGTGCTAAACGCTGAGAACACTCCTACACAGTTTGCTGTACGCGTGACACCTGAGATGTTCGACTCTGCAGAGTAGTTATAACTTAACGGGTTATTTGAGTAATGAGAAAGCTATTTAATATATTCATGGTTGCAGCCCTCGCACTCGGTTTCGTAGCGTGCGAGGAGCTAATACCACAACAGCAGCCTCAGGATGAGGCTAAGAAGCCTGTTCTTAAAGCTGACAAGAGCGAGATTGTAGCAAATGGTGCCGATAAGGTTACATTTACCGCTACTGTGGATGGCAAGGAGAATGCCGAGATTATGATTATCGCACTTAAGGATAACTCAATACTTGATGGCAACACCTTTACAACAACAACTCCTGGAACATATAAGTTCAAGGCTGTGTATGGCAATGAAGCATCGGATGTTGTAGAGATTACCGCTACCGAGGCTGAGAAGATCATCACTCTTGAGGCTGATAAGAGCGAGATTTTGGCTGACAGCACCGAGACAGTAACATTTACTGTGAAGGTTGATGGCGCTGAGACCTTTGAAGGTTATGAGATTATAAACCTCAACTACAACACTCCTATTGAGGGTAACACCTTCACATCGGATGTAGCTGGTGAGTTCATGTTCCAGGCTAAGTACGATGGTAAGTGGCTATCGAACGAGGTTTGCGTAACTGCGAACACTGTTCCTGTTCCAGAGCAGAAGGAGCTAAAGCTCACGGCTACACCTAACCGCATCAAGGCTGACGGCTCAGCGGAGGCAATCTTCACCGTAATGTATGGCGAGGAGGATGTAACTGCCGATGCTGAGATCTTCAATACCGCAGATAATAGTGTTATCGAGAGTAAGAAGTTCTCTACAACAGTGCCAGGCACATACAACTTCCGTGCTCGCTACAATGGCGAGACTACAGGCATTAGCACACCTGTAGATGCATACGATCCAAATTGGGAGGGCAAGTATGAGCCAGGTATGCTCTACAACGAAAATGGTGTTAAGGGTGTTATCTTCGCCATCAAGGAGCATAAGGCTTCAGGTACAATGTACTGCTATGTAATGTCTATGGACGAGGAGGATTTGGCTTGGTCAACAGAGCAGGTTGACCTACAATACGCTATTGGTACATGGGGCGCATGGATTACAGAGGATATCTTCCACCCAAATCGTGACAACCGCGACATCAACAACTACCCTGCATTTAAGTGGTGCGTAGAGCATGGTGATGGTTGGTTCCTACCATCTCAGGATGAGATGACATGGATGTGGGAAGGCATCTCTGGCGGCACATACGACTTCAACTCTCCTACCGTTGCAGAGTTTAACAAAACACTTACTGAGAATGGTGGCGAGCCTGTTGTTGAGACCTACTACTGGTCATCATGTGCTTTGGACAAGACAAGTGCCATAGCTATCGCCTTTATGAAGGATAGCGTTATATGCCTTGAATCTACACGCGACAAACCATATAGCGTGCGTGCTGCATATCGCTTTGCTATTAACTAATGGCAAAAGAGGGGGAGAGAGACCCCAATAAATAACAACGATCTTAGGGAGATTTGGGAGTGAGCGCAAAGGTAGCAAAACTCCTAAATCTCCCTAATTTCTTTATGGTTATGCCTCTTGCAGAATAACCTATAAAGCGTTACCTTTGCACTATGAAAAAGACGGAATTTGGATTTATTGGCGATATAGCCACTATGTTTGGCGCGCTACCCCACCACGGCTTTGAGCCTATAGGCGATGACTGCACAGTACTACCTTTGGGCGATGAGGCACTGGTGATGACTACAGATATGCTTGTGGAGGATATTCACTTCTTGCGTGGCGCATCCTCGGCTGAAGAGGTGGGCGAGAAGTCGCTTATGGTAAATATCTCGGATGTGGCAGCTATGGGCGCTAAGCCTGTGGCTACGCTTCTTAGTATCGCACTACCCGAGTCGGCACAAGGAGAGTGGGCTGATGAGTTTATGCGTGGCTACTATGAGGCATCCAAGCGTGAGGGCGTAGCCCTTGTAGGTGGCGACACCACGGCTGCAAAGGATAAAATCGCGATAAATGTAGTAGCCATAGGTCGCGCGCCAATGACCAACATCAAGCGCCGCTCGGCAGCCAAGGTTGGCGATGCTATATGCGTCACAGGCAAGCTTGGCATATCATCTAAGGGTTTGGTCGATATAATGTTTGGCGACCTCAACACCGCAGCAGCCAAGGCACATCGCCGTGCTCAAGCACGCACAGCGGAGGGCGCATGGCTCGGCACACGCTCCGAGGTACACGCCATGATGGATATTTCGGACGGCATAGCCTCGGACATCAAGCATATAATGGAGCTATCTGGCGTGGGCGCGAGGATAAACATGGAGCTTATACCCACCGACTACGACATTCGTTATGCAACAACAGGAGGTGAGGATTATGAACTTCTGCTTACCGTAGATAGCAATAAGTACAACGAGGTTGCTGAGGCATTATTCAACGCCACAGGCACAACACTTACAAAGATTGGAGAGATTACCGCAGGTAGTGAGGTTGAGTGGTTGGATAATGGCAAACCTACGGATATCGAGATGCGAGGATTTACTCACTTTTAGTCATCACACCACGGAGAAGTGCCCACGCATCCTTAAATGCACTGAGACGAAATAGCACTGCTCCCAATGCGTAGAAGAGAACACCTATTGCGATATCTGCAATAAGATGAAGGTGATACGAAAACTCTGACAGATAGGCATCAGCGGCATACAACACACCAAACATCGCCACTGCCAAAAGGAATTGAGGTAGCAACGAACGAATAACAGCCCCCACACCTATATTTATATAACGCTTGGCTGCTGATAGGTTTACAACAAAATCTACGGCAGCCATTGCTGTCATACCCCACGCCACAGACTCTATTCCCTGAGGAATAGTCGTGGCAAGTATAAGAGTCATAACAATACGCTTTACAATCTCAAGGCGCAGAATTACCCTACCGTCACTCTTGACTTTAAGAATATTGTAGGCTACGGCAGAGAGCGGATAGAAGAGTCCTGAGAGAGCCAAAATCTCGAAATATGGCACTGTAGCCATCCACTTCTCACCAAGCAACAACATAAACATCTCGGGCGCTATAGCCACAAAGCCGAACATAAGAGGGAAGACAACAAGCGACAATAGGCGCAGGATGCGCAGGAAGCCATCGCTGAACATCGTCTTATCCTCGCCGAGCTTCGATAGTGCGGGGTAGGTAACACCCTGAACAGCCTGCACAGCTGAGGTCACTGGCAGGTCCTTCAACTTCTGAGCCTGAGAGTAGAAGCCAAGCTGCGAAGTGCTGTACATCTTACCGATAAACAGCTGCGCCACATTGTTATATATAGCATTTATAAGGTCAGTAGCGAGCAGTCGCAAGCTGAAAGGTGCCATATCTCTTAGGTACTTAATACCACCCTTTGCCGATGTGCGCCAGCGGCGTATCCACCAAAAGGCAACGGCCTTGATACCCATCATAAGGAGTCGCTGAGCAACCAAAGACCATATTCCACATCCGAGCAGAGCCATCACAACAGCGACAACGCCACTAATGAGCGAGGCAGAGAAGACTATCTTCGAGAGTAGCGCAAAGCGAAACTCTCGCGTGAACATCACCGTCTGCACCACACATAGCGAGTTGATAGGCAGCACCAGGAATAGCACAGGAGCTATACGAGCAATAACCTCATGGTCATAGAAGCGAGCGATAGCTGGCGATATAGCCACGAAGAGAGCGTAGAGAAGTAACGAGATTAGGATATTGAAGCTAAGTACCGAACGATACTCCTCATCCGTAGGCGAGGCCTTGCGAATAAGTGTCTGCGAGAAGCCACTATCAACAATGGCTAACGCCACAGAGGTGAAGAAGGTTAAAATGGCCATAACACCGAAATCCTCGGGCATAAGCTGACGGGCAACAATGATGCTGACGGCCATCTGTATGACCATCGAGAGGAGCTTCTCCGAGAAACTCCACGCAACACCCGTAGCAACCTTATGCTCCAACTTCTCAGCCACGACTAACCTACAAAGTACTTAATAGCAAGGTCATAGGACTTTAGTCCAAAGCCCGTGATTGTACCCACAGCGACAGGAGCGATAAGAGATATGTGTCGAAACTCCTCGCGTGCAAGAATTTGCGAGATATGCACCTCGACAACAGGTTTTGATATTGCCGCAATAGCATCGCGAATAACCACAGAGGTGTGGGTGTAACCACCAGCATTGAGTACAACACCATCATACTCCCTATCGGCACGCTGCAAGGCATCGACCAACTCACCCTCTATGTTCGACTGGTAGTAGTCGATAGTATGCCTAAGGTAACGATTGCGAAGAGCCTCGAGGTATCCCTCGAAGCTCTCACAACCATATATCTCAGGCTGTCGAACACCTAACATGTTAAGGTTCGCACCGTTGATAATTAAAATTTTCATCCTATAATATTTATAGGTTTATATTACCCTGTTCGGGTTACGCAAATTTATCGTCAGAAGGCTTTAGATGCAACGCTCGGCGGAAATGGTGTCGATGGGCTGTACTTTAGCGTACTGCCCATTGACAACACTTTTCGTTAGCGGCAGCAGATGATGCCTTATCACGATAAATTTTTAGTACTCTTTAGCTACTGTCTCGCCCTTAAGAACACGCAATGCGTTCTCAGCCAACGACTCAAGCTCATTCTCACCTGGGTAGATCTTGATAGGCGCAAGGAACTTACAATAGTCGATGATAACATCGTTTACACAGTCATTCCAAGCGATACCACCAGTAAGGAGGATAGCATCAATCTTACCCTTCAATACCACAGCCATCTCACCAATGTACTTAGCTACTGAGTATGCCATAGTGTTGAGCATAAAGCGTGCCTCCTCGTCGCCATTAGCAGCGCGTACCTCGTTGAGTTCTTGAACATTGTTACAGTTAACATGGTCAACAAGACCACCCTTACCTGCCAACAACTTCTTAATCTCTCCCTTTTCGTACTTGCCAGAGAAGCACAAATCTACCAAGTCACCAGCTGGCAAGCAACCAGCGCGCTCAGGAGCCATTGGGCCATCACCGTCAAGAGCGTTGTTAGTATCAATAACACGACCCTGATAGTGTGCTGATACTGAGATACCACCACCCATGTGAACAACTACAAGGTTCAACTCCTCGTAAGGACGACCCACCTCCGCAGCATAGCGGCGTGCGATAGCCTTCTGGTTCAAAGCGTGGAAGATAGAGCGGCGTGGAAGCTCCTTAAGACCACTCACGCGAGCCATATCCTGAAGCTCATCAACAACAACAGGATCAGCGATATAAGCCTCAACACCTGCTGCATCTGCGATACGACGAGCAATCAAAGCACCGAGGTTGCTGGCATGCTGACGCTTAGGTGCTACAAGGTCGGCAATCATAGCCTCACCTACGCGGTAAACACCACCCTCGATAGGACGCATAAGACCACCACGACCGATAACAGCATCCAACGATGTAAGCTCGATACCATCAGCCTTCAAAGCGTCAAGGATGATCTGCAAACGCCAGTCAAGCTGATCTGCAACAGATGCAAACTGAGCAATCTCCTCTGCAGAGTGGCTAAGCTTTAGGGTCTTAACCTGCTCCATGTCCTCGAACAAAGCAACCTTTGTCGATGTTGAACCAGGGTTAATAGTTAATATTCTGTAAGCCATTTTAATATCTATTTAATTATTTTGCAGACAAACAAGCAAGTGCGATAGAGTACAACTTAGTCTTAGTAGAGTCACCGCGTGATGTAAGCACACATGGAGCTGTAGGACCAGCAACCATAGCAGCCAACTCAGCACCACCAAACTTAGAGCAAGCCATGAAGAATACATTACCAGACTCCAAGTTAGGGAACAACATACAGTCTGCATCACCTGCTACAGGACCTGTAAGCTTCTTAATCTTAACAGACTCCTCGTCGATAGCAACATCCAATGCCAAAGGACCCTGGAACAATGCGTTACCAAGCTCACCTGCCTGACCAAGGTCTGAAAGCTCCTTAGCCTCAACTGAGCTGACAACCTTTGGAAGAAGCTGCTCACTTGGTGCCAACAAAGCAACCTTAGGGCACTCGATACCGAGGTTGTTTGCAGTCTGGATAAGGTACTTAGCAATCTGCTTCTTCTGCTCAAGTGATGGGCATGGAAGAACAGCAACATCGCTCACTACAAGAAGCTTGTGATATGCAGGAACCTCCAATACAGTAACATGGCTAAGAACAGTACCCTGTGGCAACAAACCCCACTCCTTGTTCAAGATACCACGCATATACTTATCAGTAGGTACAACACCCTTCATAAGAACATCATACTCACCGTTGTGTACAGCCTTAACTGCAATCTCAACAGCCTTAACATCCTCATACTCTGGGATGATAGTGTACTGGTTGATATCAACACCCTCAGCCTCGCAAGACTTCTTAATCTCCTCAGGGTCACCAACAAGAGTAACCTCTGCAAGGCCTGCCTTGATAGCCATATCGGTAGCACCGATAGAGTG
>JAZRRF010000038.1:0-38991 GCA_045650465.1 Alistipes sp. | reverse complement strand
ACCTGGAAGATGTAACGGATTGTGTAATCGTTGCTTTCAATCTCATTGGTGATACCACCATCTGCGCTGTTAGCACGAGTCTCCTCAGGAAGCGATACATTGATCATCACCTCCTGCTCACCACCCATGTTGACATCCATGCCAGCATGGTCTTTTTGACATGCCACTACACCGAGGGCAATTGCCAATAGAGCAAATAATTTTTTCATGGTAAAATTAATTTAAGTAAATAGAAATAAAATGGTTTTGTATGTTTTCTTTGAATTTTCTTGGATCTTACATCTTGCAATGTGTGATGATACAGATGCTTATGCGATATGCATAAACAACAAACCCCGCTACGGTCGAGTAGCAGGTGTTATTCTGTGTGAAATATTTAAATGATGATCGTGATGATTGCTAACTAATTGATAATCAAGCAAATACCCCCCCCTATCTTGGCGGCAGAGGAGGTACTATTTGTGTATTTTGTTAGCTCATTCATTCTTTCAAAAGTCAGAAATACATATATTCCGCCACAAAGTTAGAAATTATTGTATAATAATCCAAACAAATTATTGGTTATTTTGGGGTTATTATAATTGTTATTTCATACCCCCTCTTATGTTGCATTTTTTTTATGCGTAGTGAAAAGTCTTAAGCATCAACCGCACGACCTACTACCCACACTACCCACCGTCTGCGCTTTTTAGGTCGTGCGGTAGTCCGCGTTGATGCTGCCGTGCGTTGTCCGCGACTTCGCTCTCGTCTCTTTCGTCTTTTTCGTCTCTCGGGTCTCTTGCTATTTTGGGACGAGAGGGACAAGAGAGACGATAGGGACGGGAGCGAGGTCGGGCATCAGAGTGCGTTGACGCTGCCTTGCGCTCCGCACTGCTATGCAGTTAAATGATGCTCGCGCTTACCCACTTCTACCCACCAACTGCGCAAAAAGCTTTTGAAAATTGTCTCTGAATTCTTTTTGTGTCGTTGTGATTAGAATACAACCCTTACGCCAATCTGCATGTGCCAGCGCGAGAGTATATCGTCTGTGGTGTAAGCCGCACCGTTGAATTTATATACGGGGCGGTAGTTATCTTCGACCTGCTTAAGCTCTGTGACCGTAACAGGTGACAACGCCCAATTTGAGGTGCGATATACCATGCCCCACGAGCGGCAGAGTAGGTTTGTGAGGTTCATAATATCGAGGGTTAGCTCCACACGACTATCACTACTCTTGTCGTAGTAGAACGCCTGCGCTACATGGAGGTCAAGACGGTGTACAAATGGCAGAGAGTGCGAGTTGCGCTCGGCAAACTTGCCACGATTTGCACTTAGGTATTTATCCGCTTTGATGTAGTCGTTAAACGCCGCTTGCGATGTGTCGTCTGCCCAAAGCATTGTCTCCATCTCCGCCTCTGTAGGGATGTAAATCAATGAGTTGCCATTGTAGGAGTCACCGTTTATATCTACTTTGCCCTTAGCGTAGGTTAGTGAGTAGTGCTCGCCTGAGTGACCATTGTAAAGGAGCATAATATTGGTGCCATGCTGACCATAGCGGCGAGAGTAGGAGAGTGTTGCCACAACCTTATGCGGGAACTCATAAACTGAGTTACTAAGCGCAGGGTTGTTGCTATCCACGGCGTATGTCTTGCCCCAGTTTGAGGATGACTGAGCTGAGATACCATCGTTAATGCTCTTAGACTGGGCATAGGTGTAGGCAGCGGTGAACTTAAGACCATGCAGCGCGCCCACAAAGTCATACTCCATGCGAGCAGTAGTTGACCATGAATACCCCTTGTTGGTATTGCTAAGACGATAGACTGCCGAGTAGCTGCTTATATCAGTGTCGTAGTGGGTGGCAGATGCTGTTGTGCCGTCGCCACCGAAAAGTACCCTCGCGCCATTGTCCTGTGCAACAAGGTTCTCAACGAAGATGTTGTTTAGCCCCTTGCTAAAGTCTGCATCAAGACCAAGGGTTAAACCCTTATAGCGATACTCCATGCTGAGGGCTGTGCGCCACACCTGTGGGTATCGGAAATCCTTATCCACGATGTCGATAGAGGGGTTACTCTTATTGCCTACCGATTCAGGGTCTGTACTAAATTTAGGTATGTCGCTCTTGGCTGTGACACTCATAGAGCGTAGTCCGTTGTTCTGATAGCAGTTCGAGAGCCATACAAAAGGAATACGACCCGTGTAGATGCCTGTGCTGGCGCGTAGCTTAATAAGGTATCCCAAGTCCTGTTCCCAGCCTATGCGTGGTGAGAGGAGAAGCTGTGTGCGAGGAATATCTCCCGTCTTGCCATATTTGCCAAAGTCGCTATTGTTGAATGCCTCGTTAATCTGTGGCGTGTCGA
Source organism: Alistipes sp. (assembly GCA_045650465.1). Lineage (GTDB taxonomy): Bacteria > Bacteroidota > Bacteroidia > Bacteroidales > Rikenellaceae > Alistipes. The sequence goes on along the minus strand of JAZRRF010000038.1, from coordinate 36,655 downwards.
ACATCACGGGAATATCGGCACGAAGACCATAAGTAAGCACACCAACACCACGGAATGCGACCCTATCTTGCGCATACACGGCAAACTGCCCTGTTGTCATCGCTGGGTTGCGCTTACCGTTGGCGAAATATCCGTACTGATATTTTGATGCGTTGTCCGCAAGGAAGTCATCCAACGAGTCGTAGGTGTAGGTGCCTCGTGCGTTGGCAAGGTATAGGTTGTCGGCACGATATATCTCATTCATCGTGCCTATGGTTAAGTCGTGCTTGCCCCTCGAGATGTTGATGTCATCGCCAATGATGAAAACATCCTGATCGAGCATCGTGCAGCCCGAATATGGGTCTGTGCCTATCGTTGTCGAGCCATTGCCCTTCTCGCCCAAACCGTTGATAATCACTGCTGGTAGGCTCATAGGTGAGGTGCGCCCGTCACGAAGGCGTGTATAGCCCGCGCGGAGGCTGTTCGATCCCCACTCCTTAACGCTATTTAGCTCTGCTACAACAGAGTGTGTGCGGTTGATGTTGGTGTATTCAGCGCCACCGAACTTGAAGGATTGTAGCGAGTTGGCTGAGTCGTCTGCATCAGCATAGAGCATGTTGTAACGCAACGAGAAGTGGTTCTCGCTGTTGATATTCCAGTCGATGCGAGCCACGGCTGAGCCTGTGAGTGCCAAGACCTGATGTTCGTGCCAGCCACCACCATCGTAGCCTGTAAGTTCATTGTAGCGCTTCGATATGCTCTTTGCTTCATCAAGTGTAAGTGCTGAAGCTTCTGAGCCTGGGTGGTTTGTCGATGGGGTAATGTTGCGATTAAACTCGCCCGCAACGAAGAAAAAGAGCTTGTCCTTAATTATAGGACCACCGAGAGTTACGCCCACAATATTTGTAGTCTGCGTAGATAGCCCCTTGCGTTCCTTGATATCCTTGCCCGGTGTTGTGCCCCAGAAATCCTCGTTATTATAATAGCTGTATGCCGAGCCCTTGAAGTTGTTGTCACCAGAGCGTGTAACCGCCTTAATTGCGCCACCTGTAAAGCCGCTTTCGCGTAAGTCAACAGTTGATGTTGAGATAGTTATCGCATCAAGAGCATCCAATGGAATAGGGTTGGCTTCGGTGAGAGAACCGGTCATTCCTGTTGTGCCAAGACCATATATATCTGCCGATGATGTGCCGTCGATGGTGAAGGCGTTGTAACGCGAACTTTGACCACCGAGGATGATGCCTCCAGCAGCTGGTGCAACGGCAGATGATAGGATATTTGTAAGGTCATATATAGAACGGTCGATAGATGGAATTTGCTCCATGTCACCTCGACTAAATGTCTTGCCACCGTGGTTGTCGATTTGTCCCGCAATAACCACATAGTCAACCTCTACGGATGACTCGCTAAGCTCTGTATCGAATGTCGAAGGCTCGCCAATTCCGAGGTTTATACCCTTGTATATCACATCGTTATAGCCAATAAATGTGATTGAAATCTCGTATGGTCCACCTACGCGCATGCCACTGATGGCATAGTGACCTTCATTGTTCGAAATTGTTCCATATCGGGTGCCCGACGGAGTGTGAATAGCTACGATTGTAGCACCAGCAAGAGGTTTGTCGTCAGTAGTTACCACGCCTCGTATCGATGAGGTGGTAACCTGTGCCATCGCCACTGCCACGACAAGAGACAGTGCGACAGTTAAAAGCAGTCGCTTCATAGGTTGAGATTTAGGGACACTATTTATGTGTCAGGTTAGTGAATAGGTTGCGCTCGCATGGCGCAAAAATCGAGCGCAAATATATGAAAAAAATATTAAATGCAACCATTTTGACGAAAAATATTCATTCGTTACATTTGGTTGTTGCTCTTTGTTTGTGGTGATATAGTGTGCTAATAGCGTTGTTATGTAGGTCTAAAAGAATATATATCCATAGTTGAAAGGATATATATGCATGCGTGTAAAATGGTTATTCTTGTTGGGGATGTAGTTATAATTTCACCACTATTTCTCGACCTGTTTTGTTTGAATTAATGTGTGAAAAATTATTCTCATTCATAATAAATATGTAAAAATGTTGAAAAAAAATATAATTCTGTATTTGTAAATTAAGATATATTCGTTATCTTTGTGCGTTGACATTGTCCTAAGAATATGGCTTGATGTAACACTAAAAGCGCCGATGTTGTTATATGTTGCTGTGTGCTTGGGAGTTAAGATGTGGAAACTTTAATAACTTTATAAAACTTTATTTACTAAAAACTAATGCTTATGGTTAGAAAAGTTGTACTATCAATGGTTGCAACTCTGATCTTGGGATGCTTCGGCGCATTTGCTCAAGGTCAGCGTATCACCGGTACAGTTGTCGATGAAACTGGTAATGCAGTCATCGGTGCCGCTGTTGTTGTCGAGGGTACTACCCGAGGAACTTCTACAGATGTATCCGGTTATTATGTGATTGTGGCTGATGCTAATGAGACCTTGGAGGTTTCTTACCTCGGTTACAAGACGCAGAAAGTCGCTATTGCAGGTCGTTCACAGATCGATCTAGTCCTCGAGTCTGATTCTGAGAAGATTGAGGAGGTTGTCGTTCAGGCGTTCGGTACTGCAAAGAAGGAGGCCTTCACTGGTTCTGCTGCAACAATCAAGTCTGAGGATCTTGCAAAGACTCAGTCAACTTCTGTTGCAAGCGCACTCGCTGGTAAGGTTGCAGGTCTTCAAACTTCACAGGGTTCAGGTTCGCTTGGTTCAGAGCCTTCGATTACTATCCGTGGTATCGGTTCGCTTTATGCTGGTACTGCTCCTTTGTGGGTAATCGATGGTGTGCCTTATGATGGTGACCTTGACAACATTAACATGTCTGATATCGAGACAATGACTGTCTTGAAGGATGCAGCTTCAAATGCTCTTTACGGTGCTCGTGGTGCTAACGGTGTTATCATGGTTACTACCAAGCGTGCTAAGGCAGGTGATGCTCGTGTTAATTTTGATGCTAAGTGGGGTGTGAATACTCGTGCTCGTCAGCTATATGAATATGCTACAGACCCAGGTCAGTACTATGAGATGCACTACACTGCTTTGAAGAATAACTATTTGGAGAAGTATTCTGAGGAAGAGGCACATCAGCTTGCTAATAAGGTGCTCACTTCAAATTCTCAGGGTGGTCTTGGTTACAATGTATTTACAGTACCTACTGGTCAGACTCTTATCGGTGCAAATGGCAAGTTGAATCCAAATGCAACTCCTGGTTATAAGTTCACTTACGAGGGTCAGGAGTACACTGCTTTGCCTGATGACTGGATGGATGAGTTGTATGACCCTGCATTCAGACAGGAGTACAATGTAAGCATTGCTGGTGCTACTGAGAAGTCTAACTTCTATGCTTCATTTGGTTATATTGATAATAACGGTATTACCGATGGTTCAAGCATGGAGCGCTATACTGCTCGTTTGCGTGGTGACTACCAGGCTAAGAAGTGGTTGAAGGTAGGTGCTAACATGAACTATACAAAGTTCTTCTGGAATCAGTCTTCATCTGGTAATGAGGGTGATGGTTCTACAGGTGACGTATTTATGTATGCTGCTCAGACTGCTCCTATCTACCCAGTTTATATCCGTGATGGTAAGGGTGAAATCATGAAGGATGAGTATGGTTGGAATCGTTATGACTCTGGTTTCGGTGAGGTTTGGGGTTTGCGCCGTGCTTCAGGTACTCAGGGTACTAACCCATTGCAGTTGATTACTCTTAACAAGGATATTTCTGAGGGTAATGCATTTGGTGTTAACGGTTTTGCTGACTTCATCTTTACTCCTAGCTTGAAGTTGACTGTTAATGGTGCTATCCAGATTGACGAGACTCGTTATACAAGTATGAACAACCCATACTATGGTCAGTTCGCTACTAATGGTGGTATCTTGTATAAGTCTCATGGTCGTTCGCTTTCATACAACCTTCAGCAGTTGCTCTCTTATAGCAAGTCATTTGGTGTAAATGATCAGCACCATGTAGATTTCTTGCTTGGTCACGAGAACTATGTAAGCGAGTCTTATTCTCTTGCAGGTACAAAGTCAATGTTGTTTGATGATAGCAACCTTGAGTTGAATGGTGCTGTTGTTGATATGTCAAGCACAGGTTCAGCATATGGTGAGTATCTAAATGAGGGTTATTTCACTCGTGCTATGTATGAGTATGATGGCCGAATTTTCTTGTCAGCTTCATATCGTCGTGATGCATCTTCTAACTTCCATCCTGATCACCGTTGGGGTAACTTCTGGTCAGTTGGTGGTGCTTGGATCATTAGCCGCGAGAATTGGTTCAACTCTTCATTTGTGAACATGTTTAAGCTTAAGGCTTCTATTGGTTCACAGGGTAATGACTCTATCGGTTCATACCGTTATACTGACCTTTACAGCGTTACTAATGATGGTGCTGGTGGTATTTCAGTAATGTGGACTCAGAAGGGTAATCCTAATATCACATGGGAGACCAATACAAATATCAACTTGGGTATTGAGTTCGGTTTGTGGAATGATCGTTTGAGCGGTAGTATTGATGTCTTCAACCGTGTTACATCTGATATGTTGTTCCAGGTTCCTGTAGCTTCATCACTTGGTTACTCATCATACTATGACAATATCGGTGATATGGTTAACCGTGGTATTGAGGTTGTATTGAACGGTGATATTATTCGTACTCGTGATGTTGTTTGGAGTGTTAATGTTAACCTTACCCACGGTAGAAATAAGGTGTTGAGCTTGCCTGATTCACGAAAGAACTTCACTCTTGATGGTCATGAGGGATTCATCAACGGTAGCTCAGGTATCATTGCTGAGGGTATGTCAATCCACTCTATCTATATGCTAACTTACGCTGGTCCAGATCCTGAGACAGGTGAGCCTCGTTGGTGGCAGAAGGATGCTGAGGGTAACTGGAATCCTACAAAGTCACCATCAGTACAGTCTGATATCTACTCTCGTAAGTATCTTGGTGATTCATCTCCAAAGGTATTTGGTGGTTTCGGTACATCTTTGTATGCTTATGGTTTCGATCTTTCTATCTCATGTGACTATCAGCTTGGTGGTGTTTCATATGATGGTAGCTATGCAGGCTATATGAGTTCTCCTTATGGTTCAAGTGTTGGTTATAACTATCACCTTGACTTGTTGAATTCATGGGATAAGGAGACTAATCCTAATTCTCAGATTCCTCGTTTCCAGTTTGGTCGTGAGTACAATAGCATGGGTTCGGACTTCTACCTTATCAAGTCTGATTATTTGAACATTTCAAATATCAATCTTGGTTATACATTCCCTGCAAAGTGGTGGAATGACAAGATTTCAAGCTTGAGAGTGTATGTTGCAGCTGATAATGTTTGGTATTGGTCTGCTCGTAAGGGCTTTGATCCTCGAGGTTCAGGCAATGGCAACTACTCGCCTATTCGTACAATTTCAGGAGGTGTAAATATTACATTCTAATTAAATTTTGATTTTTATTATGAAATTCAATAAGATATTAAAAATTGCGGCTGTTGCGCTTTGCGTTGCTCCTACTTTGAGCGGCTGTATTCGCGAGACATTCCCTCAGACCAGCACCATCACTCAGGAGCAGCTTGGTCAGAGTTCTGCTGGTCTTGACGCAAGTTTGAAGGGTATTCCTTCAAGTTTGATGCTCCCTTCATATGATCCTTCTGGTAACCATGGTGATTTCGGTTATATGGCACATGGTGTATGGCTTGATCATATGCATCATCTTGTAACTCCATGTACTGTATGGAATGGCGGTCCTCAGTATGCTGATCGTTTCCAGCACCCATTCTATGGTTTCGGTATGGGATCAAACGGTGCATATACTTATATGTTGTGGTATCAGAACTACCCTAACATTAAGAACTGCAACGATATGATCGCAGCTGTTGATAACGACAAGTCTGAGTATTGTGGTATTGCAAAGACTGTTCGAGCAATGCTTTATCTTGATATGGCTCGTCTTTATGATCCACTGCCAGCATATGCTCCAGATAATGAGAATTACAATGTAGAGCTTGAGGCTGTTGCAGGGCTTACAGTGCCTATCGTAAAACATACTACTACAGAGAAAGAGGCTGCAAACAATCCTCGTGCTACTCGTGAGGAGATTTTCGAGTTTATCTTTGCAGATCTTAAGGATGCTGAGGAGTGCCTTGCAACCTATGTTCCTACTTCTCCAAACTACCCATCATTGGCTGCTGTGTACGCTTTGTATGCTCGTGCTTATCTTTGGTTAGGAGGTTTTGAGGAGGGTCTCTATGCAAATATTCCTACTGGTAATTCAGCTTATGCTAAGGCTGCTGAGTATGCTCGTATGTCTATCAATTTGGCTGGTGGCGCAATTATGTCTCAGGCAGAGTGGACTGATCCTACTACTGCGTTTAACACCCTTGCTTCATCATGGATTTGGTCTTTGCAGATGAGTACAGATACTGTATATAACAACCTTTGTGCTTTTGCAGCTCATATGTGTCCTGAGGGTCTCTATGGCTATGGTATTATTGCTCAGCCAGGTGTTACCAAGATGATGTATGAGCGTTTGAGTAACACAGACTGGAGAAAGAGTGTAATCTTTGGTCCTGACATGACTTATGAGGAGTTCAAGAAGCACACAACTCTAACAAAGGCTGAGTTTGAGGGTGGTGACTATAAGATTAGTCCATATACTAACTTTAAGTTCCGTCCAAAGAATGGTGAGCATACTGATTATATGACAGCTAACGCTATCACATTCCCATTGATTCGTCTTGAGGAGATGTACTTCATTGAGATGGAGGCAGTTTTGCACACATCAGGTGCTGATGCAGGATGGCAGTTGCTTAAGGCTTTCATGGATACTCGTGACTCTAACTATGTTTGTCCTTACGCAGATGTAGAGGGTATTCTTAACGAGATTATCTTCCAGAAGCAGGTAGAGTTTTGGGGTGAGGGTCATACCTTGTATGATTTCAAGCGTTTGGACTATGGCATTGACACAAGTAATCCTGTGGATTATCCAGTTGGTGGTGCTAACTTCCTATCTGAGGGTCGTTTGCCTTGGTGGAATACTGTAATTCCATTGGGTGAGATTCAGGTTAACCTTGGTATCCAGGCTAATAACCCTGATCCTTCTAGTGCTTTGAAGTCTTTAACAGCTATGCCTGAATAAAGTGTTAATCAATAAAGAAACATTTATATGAAAAGTCTAAAGTATATTTTAACATTCCTTGTGGCGGCAGTATCTCTTACTGCCTGCCAGCAGGGTGAGGATTGGACACCTGGTGAGCCAGATAGCAATATGGGTGTTTATTTCCCACAAGTAGATACATTCAATGTATCTGCTGAGGATACTTCTGTGTCAGTGCCTGTAATGCGTGCTAAGTTTGACACCGAGGCTGAGATCTCTTTCCGCATGGATGATCTAACAGTTGAAGATGATGCTGAATCATTGTTCTCTATTGAGAAAAGAGTAGTTGAGTTCGCTGCTACTACAGATCCAGAGAACCCTCAGAATCTCTCATCTATCAAGATTAATTTTGATGGTTCTCAGTTGGAGGTTGCTAAGGAGTATAAAATTCTTTTGCAGCTTGACGAGGCTGAGGCTTCACGCTATGGTCTATCGAGCGTTACTATTAAAATCATGATCCCAGAGCCTTGGAAGAGCTTGGGTAAGGGTATTTATCGTGATGATTTCCTTGGTCCAATGTATGGTGGACCTTCAGGTGTAATGGTTGAGGTTGAGGTTGTTCAGCATGAGATCGAGACTAACCGTTATCGTCTTGTTGAGCCATATAGCAAGGCTTTGTGCCCATATATCATCGGTGGTGTACCTGAGGATATGATCTATACTGGTCCTGGTTATGTGGAGTTCGTAGTTGCTGAGGATGGTAGCGTTACAATTCCTTCAAGCCCTCTTGGTTTCCAGCTCAATGTTGGTACAGGTCAGCCTGAGGATATGTTCCTTGTTTCATTGCAACCTGGTGTGTTCGTGGATGGTGTATTTTGGTTTACCACACCAAACTCTATTATGTGGCACATTCCTGATGGTCGTGGTAACTATGCTAACCAAGCAGGTTTGTTTGCAGTAGCTCTACCAGGTTCTCAGATCTCTGATTACTCAATTTCTGCAGCTTATGCTGGTATGGAGATTGGTAAGGATAATACATCTTCTTCTGCGCTTATCAATTTTGCAGTAGGTGATGATGTAACTTCATATAGCTTTACTATTCTTGAGGGTAATCTCAATGAGCAGGAAGAGGGTGCTATCGAGTCTGCTATCACTGCAATAGTTGAGGATAGTGAGGAAATCACTATCTACAAGTCAGAGGTTGATAATCTTACTTGGAAACTTGATCTTCCAGCATCTGGTATCTACACTCTTGTAGCTGTTCCTTATGGTAAGAATGGTGCTGAGGAGGGTGATGCTATTGCTTATCCATTCTACTATCACCGCGATGGTGGCGATCTTCCAGAGACCAAGTTCGGTGTATATTATGATTCAGTTGTAAATATAACAGGTGTGGCTGATTATGAGGCTGACTACCCTGAGTCATTCTATGTTGCACTTGCTATTGTTGGTAATGGATATGAGATGAGAAGTATTAAGGCTTGGTATGGTGATGCTAATGTAATTGCTGAGACAGGCTTGACTCCTAAGGAGATTGTTCTTGGCTACGGTGAGGATCTTACCGATTACATTGAGACCATAATAGCTAATACTGCTGAGGGTTCTACTAATGGTTCTGTAGTTTTGAATCCATTCAATATGCCTACAGGTTCAACTTCTTGTGCTATTGTAGCTATTGAGACTATTTATGGTGATACTAAGATTTACTATGTTGAGAAGCAGTTGCCAAATGCATCTGGCTTTACTCTTGGCAAGTACACACTCTCTGACACTCTTGTTAGCAATGATCAAAGCACTCCATACGAGCTTGACATTAACATAACTGGTGGTTATAAGACTGGTGAGCTTATAGCTCAGTTTGACACTTTCCAGTTCCTTGGTAAGGTTAACGCTCAATCTGGCAAGGTTGTATTTGATGGTTTTGAGGTAAATGATCAAAGAGACTACATTCTCAATGACATCGCCTTGTACTATGACGCTGAAAAGACAATGGCATTTGGTTATTGGGTAGGAACAGATGCAGACTTCTTCAATAAGGCTGATCTTACTTTCTCTTACTCGGATGGTATGCTAACTAAACTTGACACATTCTTTGCTAGCATGGTTTATACATTGGCAGATGATAAGTTAGTCAAGTATGAGTTCTACTTCTCACCTCAGGCTACGCTTACTTATGTAGCTCCAGACAATTCTGGTGATGATAGCCAGGATCCTTCTGAGGAGCCAGAGCAGCCAGAGCAGCCACAGGAGCCAGAGACTTCTGCAGTTAAGTGTGGTGTTTCAAACTTTAAGCTTGATGCAAAGTACAATGTTATTGCTACTTCAATCAAGGCTGAGGTTTACAATGGCCCAGTTAACCGTAAGTTTGTTAGCAACGCTGTATTGGCTTTGTAATTGATGCTTAACTAATAATTGGGGCAACTTCCATTTGGGAGTTGCCTCTTTTTTATCTCCTTATATTTCACATTGATTGTGGCTCTCGTTTGATAGATCACACTCTGCTATTTTGATATCATAGCAGAATGCTTATTTTTTATTATACTTTTAGGATAAATACTCCTTAATTAAGATTTTTTATCTATATTTGCATCTTGAGAGAGTGTGGAAGTTGCCTTTGGGTTTCTGTCGCATGCTTTGTGTTGGATAATTACTTAATTACTAATATTTTATGAATAAGGTTAAAATTTCATTGTTTGCCTTGGCTGCGCTTTTCGCAGTTTCATGTGTTCAGGACCCAGTGATGGAGAACATCCCAAATGAGACTCACAACAGTGTTGCCAAGAAGATTATTAACTCTTCTGAGGGTGCTGCTGCTGGTCAACTTATCCTCTATGTGAATGAGGAGACTGCCGATGCATTTATGAATGCTGAGTCAGTGACACGCTCGGGTGTCGAGTCATTCGATGCAGTGGCGATGGAGCTTGGTGCAGAGTCTATCGAGCCAGTGTTCAACATGAACATCAATGGAGATGAGAAGCGTGCGCATAATCTTCACCGCTGGTTTATTGTTAATTTTGATTTGGAGGCTGATGTAGAGCAGGTTGCTGAGAAGTTTGCTGCAGTGGCAGGCGTAAATCGTGTGCAGTATGCAACAAAGTTGTCGCGTCCTTCGGTTAAAGTATTCCCTGCGTATGATCTTCCAGAAACTCGCGCGTCGCAAGATAGTAACTTTAATGACCCTAAGCTTGATTTCCAGTGGCACTATAACAACAAGGGCTTTACTACTATTTACAAGTACGCAAAGGAGAATGAGGATATCAACCTATTTGCTGCTTGGGAGTACACCACTGGTAACCCTGAGGTTATTGTAGCTGTTGTTGATGAGGGTGTTAAGTATAACCATCCTGATCTAGCGGCTAATATGTGGAAAAACCCTGGTGAAATTGAGGGTAATGGTAAGGATGATGATGGCAATGGTATCATTGATGATGTCTATGGTTATAACTGTGTCACAGAAACCGGTAATATCACATGGGACAAGGGTGCATGGGTGAAGGATGAGTATGGTAGAACTGTATGGAAGGGTGATTCAGGTCATGGTACTCATGTTGCTGGTACGGTTGCTGCAGTTAACAATAATAATGAAGGTGTTGCTGGCGTTGCTGGTGGCTCGGGCAAGGGTGATGGCGTAAAAATCATGTCTATCCAGATCTTTGACGGTACATCAATTAGTACTCTTGCTCAAAATGCAAAAGGTATTCAGTATGCTGCTGATAACGGTGCATCTATTCTTCAAAACTCATGGGGATACAATCTGTCAGAAGGTTATGTGATGACAGATGGTATCTATGAGTCCACTTCTTCCGTAGAGCTTGCTGCATTGCGTTATTTTGTAAATAAGAAGGGTAACTGCTCTGCTATGGATGGAAATGTTGTTATCTTTGCAGCTGGTAATGAGACAACTGCTACAGCTAACTATCCTGGTGGCTATAATGAGTTTATTGCTGTTACAGCTTATGGCCCTGATGGCCTTCCAACATCATATACCAACTATGGCGTAGGCTGCAATGTTTCAGCTCCTGGTGGTGATATGGCATATCAAAACAACGACTATAAGTATGAAGGCTGTGTACTATCAACACTGCCTGAAGAGACTATCGATGAAGTTACAGGCAGAGTTTATGGCTCCCCATATGGATATATGGCGGGTACATCAATGGCTTGTCCTCATGTATCAGGTATTGCAGCGTTGGTGCTCTCTTATGCTATTGATAATGGTATTCGTATAACAAATACGCAGCTCTATGATATTATAACTTCATCTGTTCGTAATATTGATGATCAGCTCACAGGTACGAAGCCTATATATCCAGGTTATAAGGAGAGTACGGATAAGCTGAATCTCTCGACTTACAAGGGTAACATGGGTACAGGTAAGATCGATGCCTTGATGGCTATTATGAATGTTCGTGGTGCGCAGTGTGTGCCTGCAACAGTTGGTAAGGAGCTTGAGATTAAGATTACTAACTTTATCGGTAATGGTGATATCAAGGTTAAGGCATTCAAGGATTTCAAGATTTCTGACGAGACTAAGGAGAGACTTGGTATTGAGAAGGTTGAGTTCTTCAGTACAAGTGTTTACCTTACATGTAAGAAGCCAGGTATTGGCGTAATCACCGTTAAGTATATCGCTGGTGGTGATGCTGTTGGTGGCGGTGAGACAACAGGTGGTAAGCTCATGGAGAAGGATATTGTTATTATCTCTCGTGAGGCAAACGACAACGATGGTTGGTTGTAGTATTGAGTTATTAACCTGAAAAATAATCAATTAAGGATATGAAAAGTTTGAAGATATGGTCGTTGGCAGTAGCTCTGCTTATGACAATGGTAGCTTGCGGTGGAGATAAAGGTAACGATACTCCAAATAATAACAATAATGGAGGTGGCAATACAACTATCACTGGCGATCTTTCAGCAATAGAGAAGGAGTGGAAGCTTGTATCAGTGAATGGCATTCCTAACGATTTCCATGTATATATAAGATTTGAGTTGGGGGGATTCTTTATGTATCAGCAGATCTACTCTCTCGAGTTTAAGTTCTATCAGGGTGATTACACAGTTTCTGGCAACAAGTTGTCGGGTGAGTATCTCTTCGTTGACGAGAATAAAAATGATGTATATGAGTCTTGGAAGTGCTCATACACAGGTGGTATCTCGGCGGATGGTAATACTATGACTCTTAAGAGTGATGAGACCAACCCAATCACTTGCGTATATGAGGCTTGTACCATTCCTGAGGATGTGCGTAACGAGGCTCTCGGTAGAAGCACACGCGCTGAGGATGTCGTTCCTTTCCTCTAATGCGATATCTTGTATTACTAAAAACTATCCCACTTGGTTCATCCGAGTGGGGTAGTTTTTTCTGTTATAAGCATCTAAGTTATAACTGTGGCTCCTTGTTGTATCTCTTCCATTAAAAAAACTATGGCAATAGAGATATGTTTCAAAAATTTATACTATTTTTGCAAATTGAGAGGTGTGCGTTAAAATCATGCCTATTGCGCTGAAAACTTTTAATTTAAACTACTATGAATAGAACAAAACTCTTTATTCTTGCTATTGCTGGAGTATTTGCAGTGTCGTGTGCCACTGATAATGTTGATCAGGCTGGTGCAACATCTGCTGAGACTGCTGTGATGAAGAAGTTGGTCAACACATCCGAGAAGGCTGTTGAAGGCGAGCTTATTATCTATGTTGATGAGAAGACTGCAGCACAACTCGAGGGTGCGGCAGATGCTACTCGTTCTGGTGTAACAGCTCTTGATGCTGTTGCCGTGGAGCTTGGTGCAGAGGATCTATCGCCGGTCTTTAATCTTAAGGTCAATGCAGAGCTTAAGCGTGAGTTGGGCATGCACCGTTGGTACACAATGACCATGCCTGAGGATACAGACCTTGATGCTGCGGCTAAGACACTTGCATCTCTTGATGTAGTTGAGCGTGTGCAGTTCTCTACACGCGTTAAGAAACCTCTATTTGAGCCTATTGAGATTGATGAGCCTGTGGTAACTCGTTCTACTTCGCTTCCATTCAATGATCCTATGCTTGCTCAGCAGTGGCACTACAACAATGATGGTACTGTAAACTACCCAAATGCTAAGGCTGGTGCAGATATCAACCTTTTTGAGGCATGGAAACTCACTACTGGTCGTCCAGATGTTATCGTAGCAGTAATGGATGAGGGTATATGCTATACTCACAAGGACCTTGCTCCTAATATGTATGCCAATGAGGCTGAGCTTAATGGCGAGGAGGGTGTAGATGATGATGGTAACGATTATATCGATGATATCTACGGCTATAACTTTGTTAATAAAGGTAATATTACTTGGAATCGTACAGGTGACTCAGGTCACGCTACACATGTTGCAGGTACTGTGGCTGCTGTAAACAACAATGGTATTGGTGTTGCAGGTGTTGCAGGTGGTTCGGGCAAGGGTGATGGCGTGCGTATGATCTCTTGTCAGATTATCTCTGGTGGTACTGCTGCTGGTACATCTGCTACAGCTGCCGCTGTGGAGTATGCTGCTGACCGTGGTGCTTGCGTATTGCAGAACTCATGGGGCTTCGAGTCTGGTGCAATTACTAATGATCAGGGCTTTGAGAGTGGTGGTACAAAGGTGGAGGCTGTGGCTTTTGAGTATTTCATGAAAACGAAGAATCATCCAAATCTTGAAGGTGGTATTATAATCTTCGCTGCAGGTAACGATGGTAAGGCTCTGGCTGGTTATCCAGCTGCTTGGAACAAGCTTATCGCTGTATCGGCTATTGCTCCAGATGGTCTTCCTACATACTACACATGTTACGATCGTGGTTGTAATGTATCTGCACCTGGTGGCGAGTACTTCAGAAGTGGTAACTATATTTACGAAGATGGATGTGTCGCATCTACTATGCCTAACGATAAGTATGCTCTTATGCAGGGTACATCTATGGCTTGTCCTCATGTATCGGGTATTGCAGCTTTGGCTATCTCATACGCTGCGGACAATGGTATTGTATTGACACTCCCAGAGTTGAAGGATATTATCGTATCGTCTGTAACATCCTTTGGAAAGTTAAGTGGTCAAAAGGCAAACTACGATGGTGGAGTAATGAATCTTTCAAACTACGACAATAAGATGGGTACTGGTCTTATTGATGCTTATCGTGTGTTGATGGCCGTTCGTGGTACAACATGTATTCCTATCCCTCTTAACGAGCAGGTAATCCTTGATATTAGTGCATATATCGGTGATGGTAAGGGTACTATCAAGATGCTTAAGAATGATATTCCAGAGGATGTTGTTGAAAAACTTGGTATTGTTGAATACAAATATATGGGAAGCAAACTTCTTTTGACTTGTACAAAGCCTGGTTCAGCACTTGTAACTTTGAAGTATGTCGCTGGTGGTACTCATGTTGGTGGCGGTCAGATTACTGGTGGTATGGAGGCGCAGCAGGAGTTTGCGTTTGTTGTTCGCCCAGGTATCAAGGTTGATGAGAGTACAGGTTTTCCGCTTAACCCAGGCGGTTGGTTGTAATATTTTGTCTAACGCTAAAAATAGTTTCTATATATGAAAAAGTTTTTTGCATTGTTTGCAGTGGCACTTCTCTCATTGGTCTCTTGTGGTGAGAGTGGGGATATAAATTCGTTAGATGGTCAGTGGCATCTTGAAGAGTGGAACGATGAGAAACCAGAGTTTGATGTCTATATCCAATTCAAAAAGGGCGTTTTCGATATCTACCAGCAGGTCTATTCTTTAAGATATGAGCACTATACAGGTACATGCTCTGTTAATAACTCTACGCTTAAAGGCTCCTATAGCGATGGCTCAAGTTGGGCTTGTGACTATAAGTTCACGGTAAAGGGTAGTGAGCTTATACTACATAGCGAGGAGAGCAATAGCATAAAGAGCGTATATAAGAAGTGTACTATTCCTCAGTTGGTTATCAACGAGGCTACCTCTACACGCTCAGGTGAGGGTACTCCTATATTGTAGTATGTATATTTAGATGCAATAATGGCTTGTTCCAAATGGAGCAAGCCATTATTTGTGTTATTACCTTACCTTAAAGTATGTTCTCGACATAGTCTATTGTCATCTGGTCGTTATGGTCAACCATCACGGCTATAAGGTCGAATTGCAACTGTAGCGTTACTCTACGCATTGCACAAAATGCCATAGCTCCACGCCGCAATGAGCGTATTTTGCTCTGGTCGATACTCTCATATGGCGTTTGCCATCCTCCGACCTTGCGGGTCTTGACCTCAACGAAGTGAAGCGTATCGTAGCGTTGGGCTATGATGTCAATCTCGTAGTGTCCCACGCGCCAGTTGCGTTCAACAATCAAAAAACCACGCTCCCTAAGCCACTGCATGGCGATATCCTCACCTCGCCCTCCGATATCGAATGTCGAGACGCTTGTCATAGTATGCTATCTCTTGATAAGGAATGAGATGTCGTCACCTGGCTGTACCTCGTATGTCTTCATTCCCTTCTTGAAGATGCGCATTGGGCGTGAGCCGATAAGCTCGATGCCGTTGTCATCAATACGGAGCATACAGCCCTCTCTTAGACCAACGACATAGCGACTGCGATTAGCCTCCAAATATTCCAAGATACGCTGCTCGCGTGTCTCGCCAGCGTGACCCACAGGGTTTGCATCGAGGTAGTGTGGGTTGATCTGGAACGACACAAGACCAATTGCACGGAATGACTCAGGCTGCACAATAGGCATGTCGTTTGTTGTGCAGATAGTAGGGCATGTAACATTGCTACCTGCCGACCAGCCGATGTATGGCACACCAGCTTTAACGCGGCGGTGAATCATGTCCAACAAATCCTCCTCCTGCATGCGCTTTAGAAGTGCGAATGTGTTACCGCCACCGATAACAATAGCCTCGGCATTGCGCAAGAAGTTGCGCTTGTTCAGAGCGTGATGGATAGACTTAACCTTGATACCAAGTTCATTGAAGCGAGCCTGCACCTTAGCCTCATACTCGTCGTATGAGAAGGTCACAGCAGCATAAGGAATAAATACAACTTCACTTATACCCTTGAGCGTTTTTGCAATCTCAGCAATTGGATACTTCAAATACTCCTCACCTGCATTGGTGGAATTGGAAATAAGTAATAAGTTCATAAATCAGTGTGTATTAAATGTTTAATCTATTTTGTTATAAAATCGTTGATAAAATTTTACGTCATAATGTCAAAGATAATAAAAAAAGTGTTATTTTTGCACCGTCTGGTAAAAAAAATATTATCAGATAAGATTACAGTAGAAAAATTTTACTACTATAATGTTTAACTAAAACTTATTTATTATGTCAGAAATTCAGTCAAAAGTTGTCGAGATCATCGTTGACAAGTTGGGCGTTAAGGAGTCAGAGGTTGTAGCTGAGGCAAGCTTCACTGCACATCTTGGTGCTGACTCATTGGATCAGGTAGAGCTTATCATGGAGTTCGAGAAGGCTTTCGATCTTCAGATTCCTGATGGCGATGCAGAGAAGATCCAGACTGTAGGTGATGCTGTTAGCTACATCGAGTCTCACAAGTAATAGACGATTCCTGTTATCGTAAAGAGTGTAGGGCTACACCTTGGGAGGTAACTCCCTCGGTTAGTCCTTTTTTTTGATAGTTGAAATGTTCGATTTTATTCTACGATCTATACGCCGACATTTTGGTAAGGATAGAGCGTTCTATGCCGCTATTGACGATATGTTCGGCTTTATACCTCACAACATTGAGTTGTATAAACTCGCACTTATACATAAGTCTGCATCTATAGAGTTGGAAGATGGCAGACATATTAATAATGAGCGTTTGGAGTTCTTGGGCGATGCTGTTATTGAGAGCATTACCTCGGACTACCTCTTTATTGAGTTTCCTGAAAAAGACGAGGGCTTCATGACACAACTACGCTCGAAGATTGTATCGCGCCAGTCGCTAAATCGTATAGCATCGAAGTTGGGTCTTGATAAGCATCTTATATCTAATGCTATAGGTAATACCAACCAGAAGCATATCTTCGGTGATGCCTTTGAGGCTATGATGGGTGCTATATACCTCGATCAAGGCTACGACTTTGCAAATAGGTTGTTAATCAACACTATATATAGTAATTACCTCTCTATTGATGATATTTTGCGTTCGGAGACAGATTTCAAGAGCCGTCTTATAGAGTGGTGTCAAAAGAATCACTATACCATTGAGTTTCGCACGGGCAGCGACCCTTCAGCCTCTGGTGCGCGTCCAATGTTTCACTCTGTAGTCTATGTCGATGGCATAGCTGTGGGGCATGGTACGGGTGATTCGAAGAAGGTTGCCGAGCAGAGTGCTGCATTCTCAGTTTCGCAGGACTCAACAGCCTCGATAGATGATGAGAATAGCGCAAAAATCCTTGATCGCATAGATCAATTGGCAAACTAAGATGAGAAACCTTACCGATAAGATAGTATCGCGAGGTGCTGAGAGCCTTACAGATGAGGAGCTGATAGCCTTGCTCGTGGCGGAGAGTGGTAGCGATGATAGCGCTGTGGCTCTCGGTCGTGAGTTGCTTAACACTGCGGGTACTATCTCTGCTCTTGTCGATTGTGATTTTGCTCGTCTTAGGATGATGTCGGGACTCGGTAGGATGCGTGCCATGCGACTTAAGGTAGCCACGGAACTTGGTCGTAGGTTAGCAGTTGCAAAGTCATCGTCCTACGATGTTGTGACCTCGGATAGCGATGTAGCGCGTATTATGGAACCGCAACTCGGAGGCTTGCAACACGAGGAGTGCTGGGCGTTGTATCTTGCTTCGTCTGGTAGAGTATTGGAGCGTATGCGTATAAGTCAGGGTGGTGTTCAAGCTACGGTTGTGGATTGTAAGCTCATCATCAAGCGTGCGCTGGAACTGCTTGCAGTACAGATAGTTCTTGTTCATAATCATCCATCTGGTAATACACAACCGAGTCAGCAGGACATGGCGCTTACCGAGCGTGTTTCTGAGGCTGCAAAGCTCTTCGATATTCGCCTCTTGGATCATGTTATTATCGCCAAAGGCGCACACTACTCATTCAGAGGAGAAGGCATCATACGGTAAAGTGAAAAGTGAAAGAGTTATTAAGGGTTGTTAAAGGGTGTTAAGGGTTATTAAATTATAGTTATCTATTTTCTAATTTCTCTCCTTCAATACCCTTAAAAATCCTTAATTGCCGTTAATCCCCTTTATGTAAACCATACTTTTCACCTTTCAGTTTTCATCTTTCACTTTTTAGTTTTTTATAAATGTGTCGCAGACACCACACTTTTCAGTTTTCAGTTTTCAGTTTTCACTTATTTTTGCTATCTTTGCAGGTTGGATATGCTTTAGCATATAATGCATGAAACGAATAATAAAAACGATATAGATTATGACACAGGAAGAGTTGTTTAAGAAGCTTATTGCTCACTGTAAGGAGTATGGTTTTATTTTCCCTTCAAGTGAGATTTATGATGGTCTTGGTGCTGTCTATGATTATGGTCAGAATGGTGTTGAGCTAAAGAATAACATCAAGCGTTATTGGTGGGACTCTATGGTTAAGCTCAATGAGAATATTGTAGGTATCGACGCTGCCATCTTCATGCACCCACGCACATGGGAGGCTTCAGGTCATGTTGGTGCGTTCAATGACCCACTTATCGACAACAAGGACTCAAAGAAGCGTTATCGCGCCGATGTTCTTGTTGAGGATTGGATGGCTAAGCAGGAGGAGAAGATTCAGAAGGAAGTTGATAAGGCAAAGAAGCGCTTTGGTGAGGCCTTTGACGAGGCGCAGTATCTCGCTACATCACCTCGTGTATTGGAGATTAAGGCTAAGATGGATGCTATCCATGAGCGTTTCGCTACAGCGTTGAACGATAACAACCTCGAGGAGCTCAAGCAGATTATCCTCGACTGCGAGATTGTATGCCCTATTTCTGGTACTCGTAACTGGACAGATGTGCGTCAGTTCAACCTTATGTTCTCTACACAGATGGGTTCTACGGCTGATGGTGCAAACACCGTATATCTCCGTCCTGAGACTGCTCAGGGTATCTTCGTTAACTACCTAAATGTTCAGAAGACAGGTCGTATGAAGCTACCTTTCGGTATCGCACAGATCGGTAAGGCGTTCCGTAACGAGATTGTAGCGCGACAGTTTATCTTCCGTATGCGTGAGTTCGAGCAGATGGAGATGCAGTTCTTCGTGCAGCCAGGCACAGAGATGGAGTGGTGGAACAAGTGGAAGGAGACTCGTATGGCATGGCACCGCGCTCTTGGTTTTGGCGATCAGAACTACCGCTTCCACGACCACGATAAGCTCGCTCACTATGCAAATGCTGCTACCGATGTAGAGTATAACTTCCCATTTGGCTTCAAGGAGGTTGAGGGTATCCACTCTCGTACCGACTTCGACCTTGGTCGTCATCAGGAGTTCTCAGGTAAGAAGATTCAGTACTTCGACCCTGAGCGTGGTGAGAGCTATGTCCCTTATGTTGTTGAGACCTCAATCGGTGTTGATCGTATGTTCCTACAGATTATGTCTGCGGCATACTGCGAGGAGAAGTTGGAGAATGGCGAGGAGCGCGTAGTATTGCGTATTCCTGCAGCTCTTGCACCTACGAAGGTTGCTGTTATGCCACTTGTTAAGAAGGATGGTCTTCCAGAGGTCGCACGCCAGATTATCGACGACCTTAAGTACGACTACAATGTTGTTTACGACGAGAAGGACTCTATCGGTAAGCGCTACCGCCGTCAGGACGCTATCGGTACTCCATTCTGCGTGACTATCGACCACGACACATTGAACGATGGTATGGTAACTGTTCGTCACCGCGACACCATGGCTCAGGAGCGTGTAAAGATTGAGGATCTCCACGCCATGATTGAAAAGGAGGTATCGTTCCGCGAGTTGTTCAAGAAGATTAAGGAGGCATAATATATGACAAACACGCCAACATCTACCCGTAAGTGGTCTGTGGTGGTAGCTATTATGGCTACATGCTTCATCGTTGGCTTTGGCATAGGTTATCTTATAGGTACTATTTTGTAGTATGCCACGATTGATAGCCATAGACTACGGTACTAAGCGCACAGGTTTGGCGGTGACCGACCCCTTGGGCATCATCGCCTCACCTTTGGAGACTGTCGAAACCAAACAGCTGGAGCGTTACTTGGCGGAGTACTTCGCCAAGGAGGATGTTTCGACAATCGTTGTTGGTCATCCACGCCAGATGAATGGCGAGCCATCAGAGACGATGCGCTATATACAGCCGCTTATGGGGCGTCTTAGACACGCCTATCCAGATAAGAGGGTTGTGGCATACGATGAGCGTTTTACCTCGGTACTTGCGCAGCGTACCATACGCGAGAGTGGCATCGGCAAGATGGCGCGACGCGATAAAGCTCTTGTTGATAAGGTCTCTGCTGCGATAATACTGCAGGACTATATGGCATCAAATAATGGAATGTAGGTAAAGCCTGTTTACTAATTACTCATTACTAATTACTAATTGTTAAGATGATTTATCCAATCGTAATATATGGCTCGCAGATTTTGCGTAACGAGTCTGTGGATATCACTCCTGACTATCCTGAGCTAAAGAAACTTATTGATGATATGTGGATTACGCTTGCCGAGGCTGAGGGCGTAGGTCTTGCAGCGCCTCAGATTGGTAAGAACATCCGCCTCTTTATAGTTGATTGCACACCATGGGGTGAGGATGACCCAACACTTGCAGACTATAAGAGAGTATTTATCAACCCTGAGATTTATGAGGAGTCTGAGGAGACATCACTCTTCGAGGAGGGTTGCCTCTCGCTACCTGGTCTGCATGAGAATGTACGCCGCCCTGTAGCTATCCGTATGCGCTACCTCGATGAGAACTTCGTGGAGCACGATGAGGAGTTCACAGGTAAGCCTGCGCGTGTCATCCAGCATGAGTACGACCATATCGAGGGTCTTGTATTCACCGATCACCTTGCACCTATCCGCAAGAACCTTATCAAGAATAAGCTTCAGAAGATGGCGCGTGGGTCGTATAAGGCTTTCTATAAAACCAAACGATAATTTCTTGTGATAAGGGGCAACATCTTTGTCCCATCCCAAAAAGTAAGACCCCTCGGGCTGTACTTCGTGTACTATCCCGAGGGGATCTTCTTTTGCGATAGAACAAATCTGACCCCTTCTGACAAGAAATTGAGTTGTGGAGCTAATGGAGGTGGTGCTCCTTCTGACAAAAAATAGAGTCTTGCGTTGATTAAGGCAGTGATCCCTTCTGACAAGAAATTAGGTCGTGCTGCCCTGAATGTTTGTGTCAGGTTTGTTAAAAGCCTCGGCCTTTTAGAATAACCCCAGCTCCATGCAGGCGTTCCAGATGCCGTCTTTGTCAACATCGGTGGTGATATAGTCGGCACGCGCCTTAAGCTCCTCGCAGGCGTTGCCCATGGCGACCTTATACCACTTATCTACAAACATCGAGAGGTCATTGATGCCGTCGCCAAAGACTATCGCATCCTTGGCATTTGCACCCCAATGCTCCAATATCTTGCGGACACCATACGCCTTATCTGCAGGCTCTACGAATATATACTCATCCATCCAGCGGCACCACGAAAGCTTGTTGAGCGTAGCGAGTTTATGCTCCTCGGACTCCAAGCATGCAACATAGACCTTATAAAACTTGTCGTAGTCGCGAGGATCAAGACCCTCAACAATCTCCGTAGCCATATATATGTCGTGCGTAAACTCTTCGAACCTCTCGTCAGGGGCTTGGCGCACTATGGAATTATTGATCTGCAATGCCCACGGAATATTATGCTCCTTGCACTCATCCACAAGCCTTACAACCAGCTCCTTGGGAAGTGACTCAATACCTCGGAGTTCGCCATCTATAGTGATGCCGTAGCCACCGTCACTCACCATATTTTCGAAGCCAAGCTCCTCAAGGTAGCCGCGTGCCATAGCCTCGGAGCGACCTGTGGCGATAGCGAGCTTATGACCCGCGGAGCGTAACCTTGCAAGTGCCTCCTTAGTCGAGTCGGGGATATATGCGCCACCGTAGCCTCCCGCCTTAAGCGTGCCGTCAATGTCAAAGAATATATAGCGTTGTCTCATTGTTGTAATAAAATAAAAGAGGTGCAACTCTTAACGCAGAGCTGCACCTTAAAATATATGTCTTGGAGAATTACAAGCTCTTCAAGTACTCCGCAACATTCTTCTCGATGCGAGCCTCCACATCATCTGCCTCGGCACGAACGAACTTCTCGCCTGTAACAGCCTCGTAAAGCTCGATATAGCGCTCTGTGATGCCTGCAACAACCTCAGGTGTCATATCTGGTACATGCTGACCCTCCTGACCCTGGAAGCCATTATCCATCAACCACTCACGAACGAACTCCTTAGATAGCTGCTTCTGCTTCTCGCCCTTAGCAAGACGCTCCTCGTAGCCCTCCTTATAGAAGTAGCGTGATGAGTCTGGGGTGTGAATCTCGTCCATAAGGTAGATAACGCCATTCTTCTTACCGAACTCGTACTTAGTATCTACAAGGATAAGGCCCATCTTCTCGGCAATCTCTGTACCGCGCTGGAAGATAGCGCGTGTGTATGCCTCGAGCTGCTCGTACTCCTCGCGTGATACAAGACCCTGTGCGATAATCTCCTCCTTAGAGATATCCTCGTCGTGACCCTCATCAGCCTTAGTCGTAGGGGTGATGATAGGCTCTGGGAACTTCTGGTTCTCAACCATCCCCTCTGGCATTGCAACACCGCAGATGGTGCGCTTACCAGCCTTATACTCTCTCCAAGCGTGACCTGAGAGGTAACCACGGATAACCATCTCAACCTTGTATGGCTCGCAACGGTGACCTACAGTTACCATAGGATCTGGCACTGCAATCTTCCAGTTAGGGAGAATGTCTGTAGTGGCATCGAGGAACTTCGCCGCAATCTGGTTAAGTACCTGACCCTTGAATGGAATACCCTTTGGAAGTACTACATCGAAGGCAGAGATACGGTCAGATACGACCATTACAAGGTACTCATCGTTGATGTTATATACATCGCGTACCTTACCTACATAGTGGCCCTTCTGACCCTCGAACTGAAAATCGTTCTTTACAATAGCGTTCATATATCTTTTTGTTTAAGTTTTCTAAGGTGCAAATATACACTAAATTTCTTAATCGTCTATTACTTTTGCTTCTTGCGTAGGCGTGTAATGCCGTCTATGAAGCATAGTGGGTGCGTAGGTGCGCCAGGGAGCCATAGATCAACATGATACTTATCCAAGAATCTGCGATCTACAGCGGGGCTGTCTGCATACAGACCTCCCGATACTGCCTCCGAGCTTGCGATAACCAAAATCTTTGGCTCAGCAATTGAGTTGTAGCATATATCGAGTGCCTCCGCCATATTTGAGCTTATAGGACCTGTGAGTACAAGACCGTCGGAGTGGCGTGGTGAGGCGGTGAAGCCAACACCAAAGCGTCCGAAGTCGAAGTTTACATTGCCCGTGGCGTTAAGCTCCATCTCTACAGAGCAGTCGCCACCTGCCGAGACCTCACGAAGCTCCAATGCCTCGCCGAAGTACTTGGCAATCTCTGGGCGGATAACAGATGTATCGAACTTTGGCGCTGTCTGACCAGCATGGACAATCAAGTCCTCGCGGCGTGTAGCTGCAAGGCGATGCTCGTTGGTGAACTTAATGTTCTTAGGCGCACACTTCTGGCACTCGCCACAGAAGAGACACTTGCCCATATCAAGCGTAAAAGGCTTGGTGGAAATAGCGCCTGTAGGGCATATCTTTGCTGCGCGCTCCAAGTCGCTCTTATCCTTGCTATCTGTAAGCAGTGGAAACCCACGAAACTCCTCGGTGAGGGTTACGGCATCCAAATCTGGAATATACTGCGAGCCGTGACTACGAAGTATCTTAACTTTCTGAAAAAACATAATTCACTCTATTATAGGTCGTGACCGCAGTACGACAGGTTAAAACTCTTGTTGTTGATAGGGAAGTCCGAGATACCCTCGGTGCGCACCGCAATAGCAAGACCGAGCCAGTTGTGAACGCTTGGATCCTTAATCTTATACTTTGCGATGTTGCCCTCGCTGTCTGTGAGAGCCACATGGCAAATCTCGCCGCGCCAGCCCTCGACCAGTGAGAAGGATAGAGAGTCACCCTCCAATTTAGCCTCATAATCAGGCGCTGCGATACTATCCGAAGGCTTGTAGTTTGAGAGTACCTTTTCGATATAGTCTGCACTCTGAAGCACCTCATCGAGGCGTGTAGCGAGGCGTGACATAACATCGCCGTCATGCTTGAGTATAGGCTCGTGGGTGATACCTACAGCGTAGTAGCCCGAAGGGTGTGTGTGGCGGATGTCGCGCTTAACACCACTTGCACGCGCTGCTTGACCTACACCTCCTATGCGCTCCATCTCCTGCTTAGGTACAAGACCGCACTGCTCGAAGCGGGCGAGTAGGGTGTGTGCATCAAGAATATCTGTGCGTAGTTCATTGTAACGGCGGCGTACATCGGCGATATTCTTGCGGATAAGCTCTATTTTTGCCTCGGTGAGAGGGTGGTTGCTGCCGAATGGGCGTATAAGGCTCTTGCCAAAGCGGTTGCCGCACCACGCCTGTGAGGTGTTGATTGTTACGGTACGCAATGCCTCGCATACCACCTGATAGAGCTGGTAGGCAATATCTGTTCCGAGAGCTCCTGTGTCGGCAAGGTGCATAGCTATACGCTCAAGCTCAATGGCAACCAAGCGTTCACGACGAAGATCATCGCCTATATTTACATTAGTAAGTTTCTCCACAAGTTCAGCGTATGCCGTTGCATGACCTACAGCCGTATCTCCCGCTATGGACTCAGCAATAAGGGTCTGGCGAAGGCGGTTCTGATTGCGTACCATCTCGCCCTCAACGCCACGATGCTGGTAGCCAAGAGCTATCTCAAGGTGTAGTACCTGCTCGCCATCGCAGATAAAGCGGAAGGCACCTGGCTCGATGATACCAGCGTGGATAGGACCTACATTCACCTCATGGAGCTCCTCGCCCTCGATGGTGTAGAATGGGTAGCTCTCCATTGTTGACTCGCGGTCGCGGCGGTCGTGTGGAAAGCGTAGAGGCTTGAGCCATGGGTGGTTGTCGAAAGGCACGCCATACAACTCATGTATCTCACGCTCGAAGGGGTGGAACTGATGGTGTAGGGCTGTGAGCGATGCGAGAGTACGAGCATAGTAGTCGGGGATAAACGAGGTTATAAGCACCTCGCCACTCTCGTCATCCAAAATGAGCATGTAGAACCTTAGTCCGTTCTCTATTTCGGTAGCGAAGTAGTGACCTATGTGGAAGCGTGGATCGTTCATACGCTCCTTGAGGTCGTTGTATAGCTCGACATACTCCACAACGGGAATATCGCTAATCTTCACAGCTGAGGCTGTATTGTTAGTTATATAGTATAGTCCCATATTAGCCAATATTTACAATTACATCAATAGCGTTGCGTAGCACATCTGGCATCCAGATGCCAATAGCTATTGCCACAATAAGAAGTACTGCTGCCGAGTATGACAGGCGGCGATTAACCTCCGAGAGGTGTAGCTCATCCTGGTTGTAGTGGTAGCCAAGGCGTAGCGTACGGCTCCAGATTGAGTAGATAACCACGCACATCAAAATAAGCATTGCCACAAGCAACCACCAGCTACCTACGGATATAATCTCCGAGAAGATCATAACCTCCGAGATGAAGAGTGGTGATGGTGGGAATGCCAACAACACCAGTGTGCCGATGATGAAGCCTATCGCACCCACACGGTTAATGCTCATATAGTTACCTATGCGGTTGATGCTGTAGCTGTCGTAGATATGACGCATGATACCAACCTGGAAGAACATCGAACTCTTAACAAAGGTGTGGCAGATGACATGAAGCACTGCTGCCCATAGCGCCACGCCGCCGATACCCATACCTATAACCACGATACCCATATTCTCAACTGTTGAGTATGATAGGAAGCGTTTGTAGTTGTTTGTGCGGCGTAGGAACATCGCACCTACGGCCAACGATAGGATACCTATGAGTATCAAGGTATGGCGTGCCCATGCAAATACCTCTCCCGAAGCTGCATATAGGTCGTAGATACGGAAGATAGATACAAAGCCAGCGTTTACAAGGGCTGTAGAGATAAATGCAGATGCTGGCGCTGGCGCAGCGTAGTTAGCATCGATACCCACGGTGTAGAGTGGGAATATCTCCATCTTACAGCTGTAGCCCACAACCATAAGCAAGAAGGCAACCTTCAAATAGAGTGGGTTACCGTTAGCGATAACATCCTTGAGTGCGTTGTAGTCGAGTGCGCCATGCTCGGCAACAGTCGATAGTAGCAAGATGCCGAGGTACGCCATAGCGATACCTGTTGAGCAGACGAAGATATACTTCCATGTAGCCTCCAGCGACTGCTTAAACTCACGGTGGTAGATGATACCTGCCGAGCATATTGTGGTAAGCTCCAAGAATACCCAGGTCATGGCCAAGTTGTCTGAGTAATAGACGCATGTGATAGCCACGGCCAACAACATAAGAAGGGTGTAGTATGCCTTATACGATGTTGTCGATACATTCTCCGCCTTGAGGTATGATGCAGAGTGTATAAGTGAGAAGCCTAACACTGCGGTCATAAGCATGTGGAACAACACAGCGAGGGTGTCGACACGGAAGATGTGGAGCATAACCTCGTCGATATGCTTAAATCCAAGGATTAGAGCTATACCTGCAACCTGAGTTAGGAAGAAACCTCCTGCAATGATATGTGTAGCGCGCTCCGACTTCACAAGAAGTGGGGCTACAGCAAGAAGTAGCGATAGAGCGATAAATATAATCATTTCCATAGCCGTTAGTCTTTAATTGAGGTTAGTGCATCTGTCTCATCGGTGTGTATCTCGTTATCCATGCGGCGTAGGAACATGCCGAGGATAAGGATAGAGATGAGGATATCGAGCATGATAGCGAGATTGATAAGTATAGGTAGCTCAACACCGATAGCCATTGAGAAGAGGAATACCCCATTCTCAATAACGAGGAAGCCTACCAAGTGCGCGAATATTCTCTTACGCATGACTATAAGGATAAGACCCGATAGTAGGGCGTAGAGTGCCACGCCGAAGAATATCATATCTGTACGACTGTCTGCCATATAGTATGTTATGGTGCAGCTGGCAATAAGGGCGATGATAGACATAACCAAGGCTCCAAACTGTGACGATGAGGAGTGTATGCGGTTAATCTTGGTCATGCGTATGACGCGCATAAGTATCGCAGGGATAATCACAGCCTTGAAGATAAGTGTCTCGGCAATGATGAATGACATCTCCACAGGGTGAAACTCGTGTAGGCGTGCCATGGCAATGCCGAAGAGTAGCAATCCCTGTATGGCAAGGATTGTCGTGTGGTTGCGGAAACGATCAGCTATCGATAGATAGATGAGCGTTAGTACATACAATATAATCAGTGATAGTATCATAGCTTTGTTAGATTTCGATGTTTTGGATTAGTAGGAAACCTGTGAGTAGCACCAATGCCGACATCGCCACGATGGTGAGGATGAAGGTGATGTTTCGCGAGAGCTTATTGCGTGCGCGGAACGACTCCAATAGACCAATAGTGATGCCTGTAGCAAGAATTGCAAGAGGTGCTGCAAACCACCAATTAAAAGAAAATATTACAGCTACGGCATTTGCTGCAATAACCGCAAATATTGCATTCTTAAGCCAGCCCGCAATATGTATCAACGCCATATCCACACCTGAGTAGTCGAGGCACATAACCTCGTGTATCATCGTAAGCTCAAGGTGAGTCTTAGGATCATCCACTGGAACACGACCACTCTCGATAATCATGATAACAACAAATACATAGGCAACAAGGAGCATCACAACGGTGATGTTGAGGCTCATCTCCTGTGCCGTAGCGAATATATCGGCAAAGGATGAGTAGCCGCAGAATAGGGCGAGTGTTGCCATACCCATCATAAGTGCAGGCTCGACAAGTGCGCCATACAACGCCTCGCGGGCAGCACCCATACCCTCGAACGAGCTACCTGTATCCATCGCAGCGAGGATGATAGCCACACGCGAGAGTGCCAAGAGATAGGCAACAAAGATAATGTCGCCATGGAACGAGAGCAGTGGTTCAAGGTTGGCAACAGGGATAAAGAGAAAGGCTAAAAGCGTAGCACCAAGATATACGGTTGGAGCTATGCGGAATAGCGCTGTAGTTGTGGTTGAATATACAGAGCCTTTGCGCAACTGAAGATGCACATTATATATATGCTGGAAGAAGCGTATGCCCTTGCGTCCTGCGCATATCGCTCTGGTACGGTTGATGACACCCGTGATTGAAAGTGCCACAACAAGCATTACAACAGTATTTAATAGTTTTATTAACATAGTCTCAAACATTTATAGAATACCAACAAGGCTCAATATCAATACAAGTACGAAGAATGCCAATGCAAAGGTGATATAGTTGTTTACGCGACCTGTGCGCAAGCGCATGACATACTCGTTGATGCCGTGCATGAGCTTAACCCATAGCTGTCCAAGCAATGAGTCAACCTTATCGTTGTGACGAATACGATACTTGTGTGCAAGAGGGAATATCTCACCCTTATCTACCGCACGACCATCGATAGTATCCTTCATAAGTGGACGACCGATGCTCTCCAAACCCTCCGAGAAGGATTCACCGGTGTACTGCATGCGTGTATTTGTTGCAGTGAAGCCACAACCCCATGTAGGGCCCTGCTCAATCTTGCGATTGCTCTGTAGCTTATGCTTTAGGGCAAATAGTAGCAATATAGCCGCAATAAGCAACCAGCCTGCAGCACTCAATGCACTGAGTGTAGGTGCGAAGTGATCAACCGCAATGCTCTTATCGGCACCTGTGATAGCCTCGGCAACAATAGCGATAGGGCGTATAGCGTACTGAGGGAAGAGACCGATGATGAGGATTATAGCGGCAGGTATCGCCATAGCGCCGATACGAAGATTATCAACCTCGGTGCTCTCGGCAACATGGTGTGAGCGTGGTGAGCCGAGGAAGACAACGCCATAGAGCTTTGTGAAGGCAAGGACTACGATACCTCCGATAAGAGATAGTGCGATGATACCACCAATAGAGTATAGTACCTCGTGACCGTCACTCACGCCATTAAACATACCAATGTAGATAAGTAGCTCAGAGACAAAGCCGTTGAGTGGTGGTAGCGCACATATAGCCATTGTGGCAAAGAGCATCAATATGGCGGTGATAGGCATATGCTTTGCAAGACCGCCCATCTGATTCATCGCTGTAGTATGAAGCTTCGAGTAGATGTTACCTGCACTGAGGAACAACATAGTCTTAAATAGTGAGTGGTTAACGGTATGGAGCAATGCGCCACACATGCCACACATACCAATAAGGTTACTACCCGCAGCGTGACCCACAGCTGCGATACCCAAACCAATGAGTATAACACCAATATTCTCGATACTTGAGTAGGCTAAAAGGCGCTTAATATCATTCTGCATTGCAGCGAGGATAACGCCCCAAAGACCTGTGACGATACCCGATAGAAGTACGATAAGACCTATCGAGTAGAGCAGGTCAATGTTGTGGTCGATAGCCTGCATAAGGCGCATGATGCCATAGACACCCGTCTTAATCATCACACCCGACATGATTGCCGATACATGTGATGGCGCTGCTGGGTGGGCTTCAGGCAACCATATGTGCATAGGGAATAGACCCGCCTTCATGCCAAAGCCAATGAACATTATGATGAAGAGTGGCAATGGCTTAGCTATTTTGAAGTACTCTACAATAGCGGCGAAGTTTGCCGAGCCTGTGACATTTGCAACAAGCACAAAGCCGATGACCAGGAAGATAAATCCTATGTGCATCATCACAAGGTAGTTAAGCGCAGCACGGCGTGTCTCTTGGCGCTCCGCCTCGAAAGGTATGAGAATGAACGAAGCAATGGTCATAAGTTCCCATGCAAAGAGGAACGAGAAACCACCACTCGACATCACCACAAACATCATCGATGCCACGAGAATAACCAGTGCGGTGTAGTGCATCGAGATATGAGCCTCGGCGTAGCGTTTAAGATAACCCTCAAGATAGCCACGCGAGTATAGCACAACGGCTATAGAGGCTATCGAGATGATGATTAGAAATAGTGCGGAGAGTTTATCTACCGCAAAGCTCTCCTCACCGAAGAGCGCAGTGGAGAATGATGCGAGGTGTACGCTACCCTCCACAAGAGCCTTGATGGCAAGCGTTGTAGCGGCAATAGCCAGCGTGGCGATAATGCCTGTGGCTACCCATACCTTCTGTCTGAGAGGTGTGAGAAATATTGCTGCAATAACAACAATAGCCACTAATAGAGTGTAAAGCAACATTATGTTTAAGTATTGAGTTATAGCTTGTTAATAGTTGATGTTATCACCGTGGCAACAACCGCCGCAGTCTCTGTGCGCAGACGCTCCTTGCCAAGGGTGATAGGTTTAAAGCCATTATCGATTGCAAAGATAATCTCTTCCTCGGAAAAATCACCCTCTGGACCGATTAAAATTAGGGTGTTGCCCCCTTTTTTTATCATCGAACCGAGATATTTGCGCTCGCCACCCACCTCGCTATTGCAGTGGGCGATAAATTTATCACCATCAAAGGGCATCGTAACAACATCCTTGAAGCGTGTCATAGGGTGGAGAGTAGGGTGGTATGCCTTGAGCGACTGCTTTACGGCCGAGGTTATAACCTTCTCCTCGCGCTCCTGCTTTATCTCCTTACGCTCGCTATGCTCCGAGAGCAGAGGATAAACCTCTGAGATACCCACCTCGGTGGCCTTTTCCAAAAACCACTCGAAGCGGTCGATATTTTTTGTTGGAGCCACGGCCATAACCAAATTATAGCTCAAAGGCTCATAATTAGGGGTGGTCTCTATGACCTCTACGGTGCAGCGTTTTGGATTGTCACTCACCACTTTACAACGATACATAGTACCCTTGCCATCGGTGATATGTAGCTCGTCACCACACTTCATCCTTAGCACTCGGATGCAGTGTTTTGACTCCTCCTCGCCAAGAGTGTAGCAAGGAAGTGAAATTTCGGGGGCATAAAATAGTTGCATTGCAATAATTTTGTTTAACTTTGCAAAGTTAATTAAAAAATATTATAGATGAAACGCCTTTTAACATTATCGTCACTATTCTTAGTTATGACTATGACCCTATCATGTGGTTCGGATGTGGTGAATGATACCACAAATCCTCTACTTGAGGAGTGGACAACTGAGTTCGGTATCCCACCGTTTGACAAGATTCGTACAGAGCACTACGCTCCAGCCTTTGAGGAGGCTATGAAGATGCACAACGAGGAGATTGCCGCTATCGTTGAGTCTGAGGAGGAGCCAACATTCGAGAATGTTATCCTTGCAATGGATAACGCTGGTGTGAAGCTCTATGAGCTAAACCTAATTTTTGGTATGCTCTCATCATCGGATCTTGATGATAAGATGCAGGAGGTTCAGAATACAATGATGCCTCGCGTTGAGGAGCACTACAACAGCATCATGCTCAACGATAAACTCTTTGAGCGTGTTAAGGTTGTCTATGACAAGCGTAAGAGTCTTAAACTCGATGAGGTGCAGATGCGTCTTGTGGAGAAGACCTACAACGAGTTTGTTCGTTCGGGTGCTTTGCTCACGGGTGAGGCAAAGGAGCGTCTTATGAAGATTAACGCCGAGCTTTCGGAGCTATCTATCCGCTTCGGCAACAACCTTCTAAAGGAGAATGGCAGCTTCTTCATTGAGCTTAACGAGGAGCAGGTTAAGGAGCTCCCTGAGGGCGTGCGTAACCAGGCTAAGGAGGCTGCTGCCTCTATGGGTAAGAGTGGCTCATATGTCTTTACTCTCGATAAGCCAAGCATGCTCCCATTCCTAACCTATTCAAAGAACCGTGACCTTCGTCGTGAGCTCTACAATGGCTACACTATGCGTTGTAACAACGACAATGAGTACGACAATAAGCAACTTGCTGAGGATATGGCTCGTCTTCGTGTGGAGAAGGCTAACTTGCTTGGCTACAAGTCATACTCACACTATGTTACTGCAAACCAGATGGCGGGAAACCCCAAGGCTGTATATAAGCTTCTAGAGGAGGTGTTCGAGCCAGCGTTGGAGTCTGCAAAGCGTGAGTTGGAAGAGATGGAGCAACTCTTTGCCAAAGATTATCCTGGTGAAAGCTTCGAGAAGTCTGATTGGTGGTACTATGCTGAGCAGGTGCGTAAGAAGAAGTATCAGCTCGACGAGGAGGCTGTGCGTCAGTACCTATCGTTGGATAATGTGCGTGATGGTATGTTCTACCTCGCTAATCGCCTCTACGGCATCACCTTCCGCCCAATCGTAGCGCCTCGTTACCATAAGGAGTGTACCGTATATGAGGTTCTTGACCACGACCAGTCGCATGTAGGTGTTCTATACCTCGATCCATATCCACGCAAGTCTAAGAGCGGTGGTGCATGGTGTGGTAACTTCACAGAGCAGCGTTATGTCGATGGCGTGCGTAAGGCACCAGTTATCGGTATTGTATGTAACTTCACACCTCCTGTGGGTAATACTCCATCGCTTCTAACATTCGATGAGGCAGAGACCATGTTCCATGAGTTCGGTCATGCTCTTCACTTCCTCTTTGCTGATGTTCGTTATCGTGGTCTTACAGATGTTGAGGGTGACTTCGTAGAGCTTCCATCGCAGATTATGGAGAACTGGGCGTTTGAGCCAGAGATTATGAAGAAATATGCTGTACACTACCGTACAGGCGAGGTTATTCCTGATAATCTTATCGCAAAGATTCAGAATGCATCGCTCTTCAATCAGGGCTTTACAACTACGGAGCTTGCTGCAGCAGCACTCATAGATATGGATATCCACTCGTTGGAGACATATACAGACCTCGATATCAATGACTTTGAGAAGTATAACCTTGCTACACGCCGTGGTATGATTCCTGAGATTGAGCCACGCTACCGCTACACATACTTCGCTCATATCTTCAACGGTGGTTACTCTTCGGGTTACTACTTCTACCTATGGGCTGAGGTGTTGGATAAGGATGCTTTCGAGGCCTTCAAGCTTAGTAGCGACCTTTGCGATAAGGAGCTTGCACACAGCTTCCGCTATGACCTCTTGGCACAGGGTGGTCAGAAGCCAGGTATGGAGATGTATCGTAAGTTCCGTGGTGCTGACCCAGACAAGACTGCTATGCTAAAGGCACGTGGCCTATGGCAGGAGCCAGAGCCTGAGGTACAGGATGTAGAGGTCGTTGAGAGCGAGATAGAGATGCCTGATGCTAAGGTGCAGATTGTCCGCCCAGCCGTGCGTCCTAATAACTTAAATGAGGCAGGTAAGCCTCTTCGCCCAGAGATGAAAAAGAAACCTATTAAATAATTATCTATGAAAAAAGTACTATTTATTATGTCAGCATTGACTTTGGGTCTTGTTGGTTGTGGCGATGACATCAAGAAGAACCCATTGGTTGCGGAGTGGAACACTCCATACCAGACACCTCCATTCTCAGAGATTAAGCTTGAGCACTACGAGCCAGCTATCGACTACGCTATCGAGCTTAACCGTGCAGAGATTGACGCTATCATCAACAATCCTGAGGCTCCGACCTTTGAGAATACTATCGTTGCTATGGAGCAGTCTGGTGAGCTTCTTGGTCGCGTTACAGGTGTATTCTTCGTATTGAACAACTGCTCTACATCTGAGCAGATGCAGCAGATTGCGCTTAATGTTACTCCTAAGCTCACTGAGCTATCTAACGATGTATCTCTCAACCCTGAGCTTTTTGCTCGTGTTAAGGCTGTATATGACCAGCGCGAGAGCCTTAACCTCGATCAGGAGGATAGCATGCTTTTGGAGAATACCTACAACAGCTTCGCTCGTTCAGGCGCTTTGCTTGAGGGTGAGGATCAGGAGTTGTACCGCCAGTACACTACAGAGCTTTCACAGCTAACTCTTGCTTTCGGTCAGAACGCTTTGGCTGCAACAAACGCCTTCGCTCTTAACATCACAGATGAAGCTAAGGTTGCTGAGTTGCCTGAGTTCGTAAAGGAGGGTCTTGCTGCTGAGGCTGCAGCTCGTGGCGAGCAGGGCTGGACAGTTACTTTGCAGGCTCCAAGCTATGGTCCATTCATGACCTACTCTTCACAGCGCGACCTTAAGGAGCAGCTCTATAAGGCCTACAACACCCGCGCCGTAGGTGGTGAGTTTGATAACATGGAGAATATCCGTAAGATTGCTAACTTGCGCCTTCAGATTGCTCAGTTGCTCGGTTATGAGACCTATGCAGACTATGTTTTGGAGGAGAAGATGGCCGAGAATACTAAGACCGTTAACGACTTCCTTCAGGAGCTTTGCGATGCAACACTTAGCTATGCACACAAGGATGTTGCTACAGTAACTAAGTATGCACACTCACTCGGTTTCGAGGGCGAGCTTATGCCATGGGATTGGGGCTACTACAACGAGAAGTATAAGGAGTTTGCATACTCAATCAACGATGAGCAGGTTAAGCCTTACCTCCAGCTTGAGAATGTTAAGGATGCTGTATTTATGCTTGCTACAAAGCTCTACGGCTTGACATTCACTCCAGCACCAGAGATCGAGACCTACGATCCTGAGGCTACTGTTTACGAGGTTAAGGATGCTAATGGCGAGGTGCTTGCTATCCTCTACCTTGACTTCTTCCCACGCGAGTCTAAGCGTGCAGGTGCATGGATGACAGAGTTCCGTGGCGTTAAGACTAAGAATGGCGTTGAGCAGCGTCCTTTGGTGCAGCTCGTTATGAACTTCACTAAGCCTACAGCCAACACTCCATCACTTCTTACTTTTGATGAGGTTACTACATTCCTTCATGAGTTTGGTCATGGTCTTCACGGTATCCTTGCTAAGGGTAAGTATGAGTCTATCAACGGCACTAATGTAAAGCGCGACTTCGTGGAGCTTCCATCACAGATTATGGAGAACTGGGCATTCGAGAAGGAGTATCTTGACCTTTGGGCTAAGCACTACCAGACAGGTGAGTCTATGCCTGCAGAGCTTATCGAGAAGCTTGTAGCTGCTAAGAACTACCTCGCTGCTTACTTCAACATCCGTCAGCTCTCATTCGGTATGCTTGATATGGCATGGCACACTATCACCACCCCATTCGAGGGCGATGTTATGGCATTCGAGCTTGCTGCTCTTGAACCTACAAAGGTTCTTCCTGTAGGTGAGGGTTGCGCTATGGGTCCATCATTCACTCATATCTTCTCAGGTGGCTATGCTACAGGTTACTACGGTTATAAGTGGGCAGAGGTGCTTGCTGCTGATGCCTTCTCATACTTCCAGCAGGAGGGTATCTTCTCTAAGGAGGTTGCCGATAAGTTCCGCTATGAGCTTCTTGAGAAGGGTGGTCACCAGCACCCAATGGAGCTTTATGTGAACTTCCGTGGTCATAAGCCTCAGACTCAGGCTCTTATTGATCAGATGGGTCTTGAGTAATTTCTTGTGATAAGGGGTTATTCTCGACCTCTCAATCATTGCCCCAAATGGGAAATACGCCAGTATGTCCCATCTGGGGCAATTTCTTAATCGAGGCCACATCTAACCCCTTCTGACAAGAAATTGAGTTGTGCTACCCTGTGAGTGATCTTGGGGTAGCTTTTTTCTTTCATGTGATAATATGTTATTTGCGACCTCTCAATCATTCGGCTGAATGGGAAATACTTCAAGTATGTCCCATCCAGCCGAATTTCTTTATCGAGGCCAAGCCTAACCCCTTCTGACAAGAAATTGGGTCTCGCGCTTGGTAATGTGTGTGCGCCCTTCTGACAAGAAATTGGGTCGTGCTGCTTAAAAAGTGAAAAGTGAAAGGTGAAAACTGAAAGGTATGGTGTCTGCAACGCATATTTATAAAACTTATGCGAAGCATACCTTACTTTTCACCTTTCAGTTTTCACCTTTCACTTCGTTTGGGCTATTTGTTGCCCTAGTAAGTTGTTGTAAATGTTACCGTGCTTATCTTTGTTGACATCGGGTTTTTAGCCTTAATGGTAACGGTGTATGTGGTATATGGCTCCAAACCCTCCAGCTCGATTGTTGGATACACAGTATCTATAAACGATTTAACTGTGTCAAACTCAATAGGAATCATCTTTGTGGCAACCTCCTTAGCGTTGCAATCGCAACTCTCGCCCTTGCAGATATGGTAACTTAGCGAGTCACAGTATTTAAGCAACATGGTGATTGTTGCACTGTCTTTAGTTACGACCTCTGTGTGAGGATCCCAAAGAAATACCTCATACTCCTGACCGTCAGGCGCCTGAGTCTTTATGTCACTATATAAGCGTAACGAGTAAATTCCTGTAGCCTTGTTCAATGCAGCATTGAATATCATATACTCGGTATTAGGCGTTAGACCATCGATAATGTAGTTAAGACGAATTAGGTCTGAGTTA
>JAZRRF010000037.1:0-45693 GCA_045650465.1 Alistipes sp. | reverse complement strand
AATGGAATGTCAAAGAGGTATCGCAAGCTCTTTATAGATGAGTATTTCAGGCTCAAATACAAGTAGAAAATGCGGGCAAATACCCGCATTTATGTACTATTTTTGACCAATAAACAAAAACCGCCCCGATTTTATGTACTATTTTGACCAATAAGCCGACTGATCCCAAAATTCCGCCACGGAACACCGCCAAACCAAGCGTATTTATACGAAAAAAAGCGAGAAACTTTCGTTTCTCGCTTCTGTACCCCCTCAGGGGCTCGAACCCTGGACCCCAACATTAAGAGTGTCGTGCTCTACCAACTGAGCTAAAGAGGCATTTGCTATCTTTCCGATTGCGAGTGCAAAGATAATACACTTTTTTTATTTTACCAAATTTTTTGCAGACTTTTTTAATAAAATTTTATCTGAAAAGTGTATTCCCTGAGTTAATGTATTAATAATCAGTATTTTATTAAAGGGTGTAATTTACATATTT
Organism: Alistipes sp.; assembly: GCA_045650465.1. Taxonomy (GTDB): domain Bacteria; phylum Bacteroidota; class Bacteroidia; order Bacteroidales; family Rikenellaceae; genus Alistipes. The sequence continues at coordinate 45,215 of JAZRRF010000037.1, read as the reverse complement.
TAGTGCTTATTTTGTGATGTACTTTATCTAAAACTACGATTGTCGCTATTCCACTCATTCCCCCCATCCTCATAGAAGATTGGGATTGTGGTTATCTCCTTAGCTTTAAGGTAGCTCTCGTAGAGGCAAATGCCGTTTGAACTATCTTCTGCAAGGTAGTATGCTATAACCGAAGGGTGGCGTTTTGTCGTATGTATCATTTGCAATGTACGATTGGTGTACTCATTACGCCATGTAGGGTCATTCGATGGATTTCCACCTCGTTTGCGCGAGGTTCCTGCGTGTGATGAGTTGATAGGTGCAGTGATAGCAACATAGATACCCTTAGTGTCGCAGTACTCTAATATTTCATCTTTGACCCATCCTGCCGTGAAGCGTATGCTACACACGCCGCGATTATACAGTTCCTCGATATCAGCTATAGCGGAGCGTGGTGATAGATCATGCCACAAGATATTTTCCTCCTTGTTGTTGATGTAGAAGACTCCCTCCTTATAATCGACCTTACGGAGTCCTACATTGAAATTATAGAACTCGACATCCCTGCCTTCGATACGATTTTTTAGCTTCATGGTAATCATTCTTGGAGAGTTGGCACTCCATAGCACAGAGTCTGGTACAGGCGCACCAAAGCGCATGGTGTCCGTGCCGTACATTCCAAGTTCTACATCTCTAAATCCAGCATCAAGGCGTAGGGTATCGTTAAGGTATATCTCGTAGCTAAGGCGTGAAACCTTTTTGCCAAGAGTCTCATTCTGCATAACCACACTAAAGTCTGTGTTTACAACGCCTATATCTATATTTGTGCGCCAGGCTATATCGCGCACGCGCACGCGCGGCTGCGATATTATATATGCTATAGGTCGTGGTGCTCCATGCTCGAAGCACTCAATGGCAGCAACATTAGCATCACTTAATAGGCGTAGCTCAACGCGGTTTTTATCCTCTTTTGAAATCTTTGTTATGTTGAACTCTTTAGCTGCAAAACCATTTGTTGAACTTCCAGCGCGTTTATTGTTTATCCATATCTCATACGGCTGGTTTACCCCCTCGATACGCAAGAATACCTGTCGCTCGAGCCATGAGAATGGGAAGGTATATTCACCGCGTAGAACACCATCCACCTCGACCCACTCCTCGATAGGTTGCATATAGCGTTGGCGCGTCAAGGTACGCTCCTTAGCAGCTGCCTCGGTGTGGTAGGGTATTAGGAGTGTGCGGTGTGGCTCATCGCCCTTGCTACGCTGTGCGTGTGCAGAAACGCTGCTTGCCACAAGCAATGCCATCACCAGATATATTGATAATCTTCTCATACGATACTACTTTTTGGGGTATGTTGAGCGGGTGTTACGCCACTCGATAATCTCGGGCGTAAGTTGATCTACACGATCCTCCCACATGCGATTCTCTACTAAGCGACGGCGGTCGTAGTCTATGCGCTCGGTAATTCTGAAGCGAGGTTTCTGTTTAGCTTCTATAGCCTCACGCTCCGTAGGGCGTATTGTGCGATCAAACACCGAGTCACGCTCTGGACGACGCTCATAGAACCATGTGAAGTCGTTTAGGCGTAGCTTCTGGCTCTCTGGAATCATCTTCATAGGGTAGAGGACATATGTAGGATTTTGCTTGTATGCAATTTTATCTATCTCGCCCTCATCCAAGTAGAACGATATGCTTGCACTCTCTATGTACATTAAGCCTGTCACCTCAGGGCTATCCTCCTCCTGCATGTAGTATATTGTTTGGGCATTGCCTTCGACATCATTGCGATATACCTCACCATTGGCAAAGTAGGCTGTCATATCCTTGCCACCCACCTGATTGTAGTACATGGTATCTATCTCCATACCCATGATTGGGTCGCCCATGAAGTGAGCTTTGTCAAGCACTTCATTGCGTGTGTATATCGCCATGGAGTCTGATGTAATCTGATTATCCTCATTCCACATCACTGGCTCGATATATAGGCGTATGACAGAGTCTGTGTTTAGAAGCACGAGAGAGTCGCACACCATTTGTGAGTCTGAGCGATACATCTTTACTCGGCGGTATGCCTTAATCATTTTATAGACACTATCCTCAGGGAATGGTGGGGTGGTGTCGAGCGTATCGCGTCCGAGACTATCCACAAGCAGTGAATCTGCGCCCAAAGAGTCGGTTGTGATAGAGTCTCTTTCAGTTGTAAGCTCCTCCATTTCTGTGGTATCCTCCTTGCTTAGGGTGTCTATGGTGTAATCGGGACCTGTGTAGGTCTTGCCGCGCCTTAGAGCACGAGCCTTTGCCTTATCTATCTTTCTACGATTACGCTCCTCGGACTTTTGCTTTACGCGCTCCAAACGCGCCTTCTCCTCGTCAGCAAGTTTTGAGCTGTGGGCAATGCGCTTTGCCACGATAGAGTCAATCTCAATTCTAAGGAGCGAGTCTTTGATGTGTTTGATCGAGTCTAACTCAATCTGTTTGATTGAGTCTATGGAGTCTCGTATCATGCGCTTTGCTGTGCGCACAGAGTCGCGTAAACGACGGCGCTCTAACTTGGCTCTATAGCGTAGTTGCTTAGCAGTTGGTATTATGATGCTATCTTGCGCTAAAGAGTCCACTGCCAGTGAATCTATCATGAGCGAATCTGCCGCTATAGGTCCCATATCAAGAGAATCCACCATAAGCGAATCTACAACAATCTCCTCGGAGATAGTGCTATCTTGTGGAATAATCTCGTCTGATGGTACTGCTGTGTTGCCCTTTTCAGGTACATCCATTTTATCTATGCCATCATGAGACATTCCCTTGTCTTTAAGTTCAGCCTTTGTATGCTCCTGGCTATTACTTCTGCGTTTTGGCTGTTCGCCGAGTTTGTCAGGGCTTTTGCCCTTTTCATCTCCCTTAATAAAGCCTTTTTTCTCCTTGTTTGAGTCTGTACTCTTTATTTTGTCACCCTCTTCGTTAAGATTTATGGCGTCTGAAGGCTCCTCCATGCCCTGTTCCTCGCCATCTATTTGAGATGTAGTATCTTCGTTGTTAGATAGCGAATCTTGCTCGGTGCTCAAATCAAGAGCATCCTCCTCATTGCTAATATCGCTCTGCTTGTTCTCCTCACCCTCTGTTGCATTATCGGCTATCTCTTTGTTATCTACAGCTGTAGAGTCTGCGGCAGGAGGTGGCACAGGGATGGTATATAGCCATAGTGTGTCTGCAGCAAGGAAAAGCGAGTCAGGTTCGTCTGGGTTATAGTTAATCATCGAAGGACGGCGTGTGAATAGGGCGTTATCAAGATCATCCCACCACTCGCCATAGTCTGCAAAACCTAACACCTTTTGTGTTGTGTCGTCCATCTGTATGTTGCTCCTACCGATGATATGTTCCGTTGTGCGATAGTATTCTATGGTGTCGCTCCACACCTCGCGCTCTGCAGAGAGGATATATGCGTTGCGTGTCAAATGGTGAAGATCCAACGCCTTGGTATATGTGCCCCCATCTGCGTAGAGAAACTCATCCTTGTCGTTCCAGATGTTTGTGTTGGTGAAGTATTGAGCATCTTCGGTCTGAGTATTGAATATCACAGAATCGCCCTTCATGATATATGTGTCGTCACGCATCTCGACATTATCTACAGCTATGAGATTGTGGGTTTTGGTGTTGTAGTATCCACGCTCTGCTTCTAGGAGGCTCTCCTCCTTACGAACATAACATCCATCATAGAAGTAGCCTATCTCCTCCTCGGTGTCGAATGTACAGTTATAGGTGTACATCACCGCCTCGCCATCCACAACCTTTACAAGCTCCGAATAGATTGTTGCAGAGTTGTTGGCGCGGTTGTACTCAGCGCGGTCACCATAAGCGTAAGTGTCGTTCTGATTGATAAGAACATTGCCGAAACACTCGAAACTCTGATTAGGGTAGCGGACGGCACTATCGGCAAGGATTACTGTGCCGTTGTGGTGCGCTGCGAAGTTACCCACAAGTATAAATATTGTTGAGTCTCCCTGCTCAATGAGATAACTATCATCTGCAAGCATGTCAACCATGTGTCTATCCGATGTGCCCCCCTTCTTATTTTGGGACTGAGAGAATATGGCGTCATACTCTATAGCGTTGTGGTAGTTATGACCACTTGCTGCGTAGAATAGTGTTCCACACAGCAAACTTATTAAAAATAGGGAAATTGATATCTTTCGGCGCATACAGATGCTCTCTTCTTTATTACTACTTTATCCACTCCTTGTTCTCGAATTCGCCACTGCGATACTCTGGGTCGATGTAAATATACATCGCTTTAATCTTACTTGAGAGCCACTCTCGATATACGCTCTCCTGCTTCTGATTTAGAGCCATCTCCTCCAAGCGGATATAGTCATCCTCCAATGTTGCGGTATGAGCAGGTATAATATCTATGAGCTTAACAATCTTGCTCATCTGGTTACCCATGAGGTCTGTAGTGTTGAACGAATCAGAGACCTCACCAACTCGGAGGCGCATAAGTGCAGCATAGTCATCCAGAGATTTACCACCCTGCGCACTAAAATCCTCCTTGAGGAATCGTGTAGCTGTGAGGCGTGCACCACCATAGCCACCCATGCGAGCCAACACATCGCTGTTAGACACTATACCGCCGTTATACTTAGATATTGCGTCGTCCGAGTGGCGTAGCGCTGCCTCATCGAAGCTTAGTGAGTCGAGACGAATGAGTCGTGCTATGCTATCGAGTTCTCTTGCTGGCTGTGCAAGCTCCTCATATGTAAATGTTGGTCGAAGAAGAATATGGCGACAACGGTAAACCTCACCACGCTTCTCTATAAGTTCAATGATGTGAAAACCAAACTCTGTCTCCACAATCTCGGATATCTGACCTGGCTTTAGCTTCTCCAAGGCTTCAGCAAAGGGGCGCACGAAGTATTGTGCTGGCATAGGCTCCATCTCGCCACCATACATTGCAGAACCATCCATTGAGTACATGCGAGCTAATACCGAGAACTTTGTCTGTCCTGTGATAATTCGTTCGCGCATATCGAGTAGGCGCTCCTTGGTGCGCTGCTGTGCCTCCTTGAGCGATGCTGGGAACTTGGTGATGTGGGCATACACATACTGCTCACCAATGGTTGGAAGACTATCCTTGTCTGCACTCTTGTAGAAACGCTCAACCTCGCCTGGAACCACCGTAATCTTGCCTACGATTGTATTACGCATAGCCTCGGCGTATGCTTGCTCCTCGTAGCGAGTGCGTATCATCTCGCGGTATGTGAAGATTGGCATATGCTCCTTAGCCTCCAACTCGGCGATACCTCCAGCCTCGTTAATCAAGGTTTGAACATACTCCTCAATGCGTGACGCGATGCCAGAGTTGTCAATCTCAACAGAATCTATGAGTGCTTGATTGTATAGCAGTTTCTGCTCAAGTAGAGCCTCCAAAGCTTCGTTCATAGGGTCGCGGTCAGAGGTGTAGCCCATTTGGCGACGCTGAGCTACAAGTGCATCAGCATACTCCGCCATTTCAGAGTGGAGTATGGACGAACCTCCAACAACGGCTACAACCTTATCCAGCATAACTTGTCGTCGCTGTTGCTGTGCTGTTGCCCCATTTGTAATAAAACTAAATGCTATGAAAGCAACTATCGCATATACAATCTTTCTCATCGTTCTTATCTTTAGCTATGTTTATTAAACACTATTTTTTCTATTTTGTCTCAATATGTGTCACTCTACACTTGGAATATCATCCTCAATAAGCTCCTCAGTCTGCATAATTGTCGTATCCACTGGCTCGAAGTCTTGAGGTAGATAACTCATCGACTGTAGAAGTGTGCTGTCGGAAAGCGATATGCGGCCACCCTCTATGGCTTCGCGCTTTAGTTCAGCTTCGTATTTCTTGACTATATCGGCACGACGCTCGGCATATAATCTGCGTCGTATATCCTCCTTAACGCACTCCATTGGGGCTACTTCACCTTTGCGAGCTACATCTATGATGATGAAGTGAAAGGTATTATTTCCCGATGTCATCTTTTGTACTCCGTTATTGCTTAAAAGATGTGTGTAGTTGCTTGAACGCTCCGTAGGAAGGTTGCTCAAGAAGTCTGAGTATGATACCCACTGCGATGTTAGGTCGGCATACTGCAAATTGTGCTTCTCACACAAGGCTCTTACCTCCTCGGTGCTACCGCGCTTGACAATACCCTTAAGTGCTGTTGTAAGTGTTGTAGAGTTGCGGAAGTTCGACGGTGTCTTCACCACTACACCACGCACCTTATTGTGGTCGAGTTTGAAGGATGCAGCATTGGCACGATAGTATGTAGTTAGCTGCTTATCGGTAATCTCCAAATCTATTGTGTTGTCGATGTAGTATTGATCAAGCTGGCGGATAATTAGTGATTGACGATAATCCTCCACAAGTCGCTCGATGTTTGCTTGATTGGACGATAGTACCTCCTCGGCACGATGCATCTTCAGCTGGTTTAATACCCAATTCTCGATATACATCTTAACGAAAGTAGTGCTATCTGTCTCGGATAGATCCTTAGGCATAATGGATGAAATATCTGAACATAGAAGGGTGTTGTTGTCCACTATGGCAACAACATTGGAGGTGTCATCTTCGTGGCTTAGAAATGAACTACTATTACACGCAACGACAACCAAACCAAGGGTTAAAGCTAATATGTGTACTATTTTCTGCATAATCAACTTGCAAAGATATAATTTTTTCTTGAGAATAACGCTCAATAATCTTAGATTATTGCAAGAGATTGCGCAAAATAGATGGAGGACAACTAAAATGTCGCTTAGTCGTCCTCCATGGGTTTATATACATTGCAAATTTGTGGCACGCCTTAAAGAGAGGTACCACTCCCTACTCAACAAACATAATTCTATTTGGGCCTTCGTACTCTGGCAGTGGCTTTGGTGTGTAGTCAGCATAGCCGATAGATATCACCGACAGCACTCTGTAACCCTCAGGTATCTCTGGGAGAATCTCCTTAACATAATCCTCACTACGCTGGCTATTGTCGTCATCCTGAAGAGTGCGATACTCGCCAACATGCACCCAGCACGATGCAAGACCCTGATCCACAAGCGCAAGCTGTAGGGTGTTTGCCATAAGTGCAGCGTTTATCTGCCACATAGGGCTTGCCTCTGTATCGCCGAGAATTACAATAGCTGCACCTGCCTCCTCCAAGAGTGATGAGCCCCAGTCGCGAAGACGACCCAGAGCATGCACCTTGTCGAGGTTCGTTACAGCCATAAGGCGTGTTGAGCGTGTATTCTTTGATGATGGTGCGAGCAGAGCCAACTCCATGGCAGCCTGAAGCTTCTCTCTCTCTACAGGTTTTCCTGTATAGCGGCGTGTCGAACGGCGCTTTCTTACTACATCCTTAAACTCCATATTTCTGATTTTTATATTTTTTTGTTATAATTTTTACAAAAATAGTGATTTTTTTTGTAATTTAGCACCACTAACAACTAAAAAAGAATGAAAGAGAGTATTACCGTAGCACTAATCTACGATTTTGACGGTACGCTTGCACCTGGAAACATGCAGGAGTATGACTTTATTCCAGCCGTGGGTAAGAGTAATATGGAGTTCTGGCACGAGGCCAATACACTTGCCGAGGAGCAGGATGCCGATCAGGTGCTGACCTATATGGCGCGCATGCTTCAGGCGGCGCAATCAAAGGGTTTGTCTTTGAGGCGCGAGGCCTTCCGAGAGTCGGGGCGTAATGTGCAGTTTTATAAGGGCGTTGTGGAGTGGTTCAAGCGCATAAATGAGTATGGTGCTGAGCGTGGCATAAAGATTTTGCACTATGTCAACTCTTCGGGTCTTAAGGAGATTATTGAGGGTACGGCTATAGCGCATGAGTTTAAGAATATCTACGCCTGCTCCTTCCTCTATAATGTAGATGGCATAGCCTATTGGCCTGCTGTGGCGGTAAACTACACCAATAAGACACAGTTTATCTTTAAGATTAACAAGGGTGTAGAGTCGGTATTCGATACCAAGGATGTAAACCGCTTTATGGAGGAGTCGAAGCGTCCTGTGCCATTCTCGCGTATGATCTATTTCGGCGATGGTACTACCGATATTCCATGTATGAAGTTGGTTAAGAACTTCGGTGGTCACTCCATTGCGGTATATAACCCTGAGGAGGAGGGTCAGCGCACCATCCTTAATGACCTTATCCGCGATAACCGCGTGAACCATGTCTGCCCGGCGGACTATTCCGATGGTTCGGAGATAGACCTTGTGGTAAAGACCATTATCGATAAGGTGGAGATGGACTACCGCCTATCAGAGTTGGAGGTGGCAAGAGTATAATTAGTAAGTTATGAAGATAGTATTTGCAACAAATAATGCACATAAGCTCTCCGAGGTTAAGGCAGTACTTGGTGAGGGCTTCGAGCTTGTGACACTCAAGGAGGTGGGTATCACGGAGGATATTCCCGAGACAGGCGAAACACTGGATGAGAACGCTTCAATCAAGGCTCGCTATGTATATGAGCGTACGGGTCTCGACTGCTTTGCCGATGATACAGGCTTGGAGGTTGAGGCGTTGAATGGCGCACCAGGTGTCCGCTCGGCACGCTATGCTACGGATGGTCACGACTTCAAGGCAAACAATATCAAGTTGCTCAAGGAGCTGGATGGTGTAGCCAATCGCCGCGCTCGCTTCCGCACCGTTATATCGCTTATCCGTGGTGGTGAGGAGGTTCAGGTTGAGGGTATCGTTAATGGCACAATTGCTACGGCAGAGTCTGGTGCTGAGGGCTTTGGCTATGATCCATTGTTTGTCCCTGAGGGCTTTGACCGCACCTTTGCCGAGATGTCGGCAGACCAGAAGAATGCTATATCGCACCGAGGTAGGGCGGTGATGGCGCTGGTGGATATACTGCGAGGATAGATAATATTGTGGTATTAAATAAATTAGGGTGGCATTTTATAGTTTGCCACCCTAAATTTATAGTAGTTGTTTTATCCTCTCGATATCCTCTTTGGTTGTTGCCCAACTTGTGACAAAGCGCACTGCGCTCTCGCTCTCGCCACGCGGACCCCAGTAGTCGAATGATATATGCTCTCTAAGCCTGTCTATGAGCGTGTTGGGAAGACGGAAGAATTGCTGATTTGTGGGCGACTCGATAAATGGCGTGTAGCCCTTAGTGCGAAACGCCTCGCATAACTCTAAGGCGAGTGCCACAGCCTCAGTGCCAATCTCCTCGTATAGCCCATCGCGGAACAACTCTCCAAACTGAACACCGAGCAGACGCCCCTTGGCAAGCAACGCCCCGTGCTGCTTTACGAGTGGAAAGAGATTTTTAAGTAGGGTAGTATTTGTCACTACCAACGCCTCACCAAAGAGTGTACCGCACTTTGTGCCACCAATGTAGAATACATCGGCAAGACGCGCTATATCTGCGAGTGAGAAATCTGCCCCCTCAGCCTTTAGTCCATACGCCATGCGCGCACCATCTATGTATAGCGGTATGTTGTGCTTGTGGCACACCTCGCTTAACTGCTCTAACTCCTTAAGTGCATATATCGTTCCATACTCCGTTGGCTGTGAGATATATAGCATGCCTGGCGCAACCATGTGCTGATATGTCTCATCTTTGTAGAACTCGGTTATGAAACTCTCTACATCCTCAGCACGCACCTTGCCATCGTAGCTTGCGAGTGTTAGAACCTTATGCCCCGATGCCTCGATAGCGCCCGATTCGTGTACGGCAATATGCCCGCTATCGGCCGCCAAAACACCCTCATGTCGCGCAAGTATGCCATCTATGGCCGTGGCATTTGTCTGCGTGCCACCCACAAGAAACATAACTTCGGCATCTGGTCGCCCTATAGCCTTGCGGATTAGCTCCTTAGCCTCTGCGGTGTATGGGTCGTTGCCATAGCCTGCAGTATGCTCCATATTTGTCTTTATGAGCGCATCAATGATCCTCTTATGCGCCCCTGCTGTGTAGTCTGAATTTAGGTGTATCATGCTATTTGATGGGGATAAAAACCTTATACAAAGGTACAACTATTTTCTACTAACAGCAAATTGTTTACTGTTTTTTAATGGAATAATTTGTTTTGCGCCTTCTATGTATAGCCAATCTGTGGGTAGAGTGGGTATTCATGTGTAGGGTGGGTAAAGTGCTGCACGGCAGTGACAACGCCGACTATCGCTCAACCTGTTTCAGGAAGTGACAATTCAGGACTGCGAAAACACTTTCAATATGTCTGCTATCGGTTAAATAGCATCACAAAAGTAGTGAATATTTTCAGAACGAACAACATTGTTAGTATAGAATAAAAAATCACCTTTTGCGTTGTGCAAAAGGTGATTAGGTAGTAGGATAGAGTGTATTATAGCACTACAACGCTGCCGCCTGCTGCGTAGTAGCTGTGGATGCGGAACTTGCCGTCGCTGTCGAGGGTTACGGCAACGAGGATATCGCCGCCCCACTGTGCAGAGTACTCCTGCAATGCCTCGTACTTAGGGTCCCAGTCGCTGCCACCATCCTCATACTTGAGTGGGTAGCCCACCTTTGCCTCCTTATATGAGCCAAGCAATCTCTTAGTATCGGCGTACTCCGATAGTGCGTATCTAACATTATCCTCGATCTCGTTAATCTTGCCGTTGAAGCGCACGAGCCATACCTTCACTGCGTTGTCTGAGCGTGTGTCGGTGTTTACTGTAAGCGAGATACGGTCATCGACCTGTTCTTTAATGGTAATCTGCAAATCCACGGTTGCAGTACCTGTAAGGTCAACATTTATCTCCTCGATAATCTCCTCGATAGTGGTGTAGAAGTCGCTATCAAGGCCTGCCATTCTTGCTACGCAGACCATCTCGCCAGCCTTGCCCTCCTTATCTACAGCTACGGCATACATATAGTAGTTGCTGCCTGGGTGGTAGATATTTACTGTGGCTGTTGCCACGCCATCCACAACATCGTACTCCTCGCGATAGTTCTGGTATGTGTTAGCATCCATGATATACTCAAGGTTATCCTTGTATGCTGCGTGGTCGTTTGAAGGTGCTGCATATAGGCGTACCTTCGTAGCGTTGCTATCTGTGCTAAGAAGTACTGTGACGCTCTCATGTGAGGTCTGCTCCACAATCTCGGCAGAGGTGATCTTTGCTACACCTGTGAGTGATGGGGTCTTGGTTGTGAACTTCTTGAATGCCACCTCACCAATCTTACCATCCTTGATAGCTATAACATAGGCGTAGTATGTGCCACCGATAGCGAGGTTCCCGAGGTGCTGTGTCACAGGCTCGGTATATAGCGATGGAATGGCGTGGGTCATAGAGATAAGGTAGTTGCAAATCTCTGCATCGCTCTTACCCTCGAAGTCAAATGGATTGTCTGTATCGGCCTTTGTAACAGCTGGGTCCATGCAGCCAGCAAGTATCTTACAAGCCGACTCAGCCTCGATATTTACCGTTGCAGATGTCTCGGTGATATTATCCACACTAAGTGATACCTTAACATTGCCGTTTAGAGTTGCCTCAGGTGCAACGAACTCCTTAGTTGTTACTGTGTACATACCCTCCTCGTTCTCGCCATAGACAGCTATAGTGTATGATGTGCCAGGAACGAGCATAAGGCCAGCGTTCTCATTGCTTGTAATAAGTGAGTTACGCACCAAGTCCTGCTCCGAGAATGTGCGGCTCTCGGTGGCTGAGTTGAAGACTGCAAATGGGTAGCTCTCATCAGGATTTAGCGATGCCTGAGCCTGCTCGATAAATGTATTGCGGTTGTAGGCCTCGGTATGCACTGCACCTGCAACATACTTAGCACAGTGAGCCTTCTTTGTTATCACTGCATCCAACGAGTATGCAGTAAGGTTCTCAATTGCGATATCTACACAAGGAGAGATTATCGAGAACTCAATCTCCTTCTTATCGCCCTTGTTTATAGCGTTTACAGCACCGAATACGAAGGTGTACTCTGCATCGTAGGCAACCTCATAGCTTACGGTGCGTGCCTCGTTGTCGTAGTACTCTGCAGGAACCTGTGGCTCGCCTGTAACATCGTACTTAGGACCCCAGTACCACTTATAGGTATCCTCTGATGGCGTAACCTCGAAGCTAACGGTCATCGTAGCCTCATCGAACATAGGCTTAGATACGGTGATTGTAGGCTCCGAAGGCTCGAAGTAGCACTCTTGGCTTACCACCTTAGATTCCACAACGCCACATACGGCGTATGCGCTCAAAACATACTCCTTGCCCCACTCATAGGCAAACAATACCTTCTGCTCCTTATTTCCATCTACGGCAATCCACTCTGTGTTGCTCTCATTGCTTTTGTCGCAGCCCTTCCAGTACCACTTTGTTGCGTTTGATGATGGATATATGGTCGCCTCTGCCTCCATTGTCTGCTCGTTGAGGGTAATCTCGCCAATGGCAATTGTAAGTTCTCCCTCTGGCATTTGGCAGAATAGCTTAGTGGCAACATCGCTCATACCAGCCTTATTTTCGGCATAGGCACTAATGGTGTACTCTACGCCGTAGATAACCTCGAAAAACACATCATCCTCAAAGGCACCATCGATCTTTGTGTACTCCACAGAAGCCTCTGCACCCTCCACCTTATAGTACCATGCTGAAGCATCTTGTGATGGCTCGATAATTACCTTAGCCATCATAGTGCTGGCGTCGAACTCCACATCTGAGATGCTGATTGTTGGCTTGTTAACAACAGTATCATCACCCATGAATTGCTCGCAACTTACCCCTAAGAGTAGTGATAGGGTCGCTGCAAGTAGTGCGAAAAGTTTAAAATTTCTCATAAGACCTATATTTTATTTAGTTGTTAAATTCAGGTATCGACTCAATGCGCGTAAATGTCATGGTCTCAGGTGTTGTTGTGCTCCTCCAGGTCATGCTATCGCCCGATTGTGGCATCTTAACGCTATAGTCGCTTGCCCAGTCGCCTACGCCATAGTCGTACCAGCCAGCGAGGATATACTCCTCGTACTCGTTCTTCTCAATTGTAAATCCCCCTGTTGTCTGGGTCATATACATTGAGCCTATGTTGTCCCATATCTCGAAGCGTTGCTCCTTGCGATCGAACTCAATAAATAATTGTGTGCCTGCATCCAACTCCTTGCCATTCCATGTGGTGAGTTGCCATGCTCCATCAATCGTGTAGTAGGTCACTGCAATCTCCTGTTGAGGTGTGTTATCGCCGTCGGGAGATTGGCATCCTGTGGCGAGTGTCGCAATGACAGCTACGCTAATAGTTAATAGTAGTCTGAAAAATCTCATTGTTTATCTCTTTATTGTTACTCTTATCATCCGTTCAGAGGGAGTGCAGTTGATACCCTCCAAAATAAGCATAGTATTAAGCTCTGTGGCGCGCTCTCCATTATAGCCAATGACTATATCACCTTCGCTGTGTGGCTCCAATACCTCTGGTTCACACCGTAGTGTAAGTCCTGCAATGGTTGAGCGTGTAGTTACTTGTATAGGCTCATCCGAGCTATTTGCGACAGCTATGCGCTCCTCGCCTTGTCCCTCTATAGTTACCGCTTTGCGACTCAGCCTTAGTGCCCCAGCACGCTCAGGGAGGTGTAACCACTCATCATTGCTATAGACATCACCTTTTATGCTCACACGCTCACTGGGTAGTTGTTCATCCAGGTCGGTGTAAATTAGTATCGAGTACCTGAAGCTACTGCTACGCCCCGCAGGGTTGAAACTCGCCTTTATTTGTATTGTGCCGTGTGGCTCAATTTTAGAGGGCTTCGTTGTAACCTTTATGCAACTGCAGGATGTTCGAAGCTCAGTGATTGTTATAGCCTTTGCGCTTGTGTTGCGTAGTTCAAAGCCGAAGTTTACCATATCCTCGCCCTCTATCGTGCCGAGGTCTATTAACTTGCGCTCTGCTACTAATATCCCTGCACTTTTGGTTGATTGCGCAGGGTTCATCAAGGAGTCGAGCTGTTGGCGTGTGAGTAGAGTGTTATGCTGTGCCATGACTCCTATAGGGAGCAATAACACAAACATACACACAACTACTTGCCACAACCCTCTCATGCTACAACCATCCGTTATAGTTAGCACCCTCGCGCACAGTAATCGTTACGCTGTAGCTCTTGTCTGCAACCACCGTTAGGCTGGTCTGACCGATGCTCTTTGCCGTGATGGTTAAGATGTTGTTCTCCAACTTTGCCTCAGCAATAGCAATGTCGGCAACCTCAACACTCTTGGCAGCTTCGATGTTGTAATCAGACAAGGTTAGGGTAGTGCTATTGTTTGGCGCAAGATAGACATTTGGTATGCGCATAACACGACCGCTACCGTCTATAGTTTTTAGCAAACTGCCAGCATCAACCAAACGACCCATTTTGCCCTTGTACTCCGCAAGGTTCATCTTTATAGGCGTAGCACCTGCCGATGTATGACGCATGTAGTATGTCTTCTCGCCCTCGAAATATTCGTCTATGTTTCTGGCGCTCTCATACATAAGCTCTTTGAACTCCTCGGATGTGAAGTGACGACCGAGCTGCTTAGCGTATGAAAGACCGAGTGCTGCAACACCCGAAACATGAGGACATGCCATTGATGTACCCTCATAGAAGCCGTATGTAGCCTCGCCATTAACCACAAGGGTCGAAAGTATTGCACCCTGATACTCCTGATTATCCTCCATACCTCTCTCGCCGTGGTACTCAAGGTCGCCACCAGGAGCCGATAGAAGCACCTCGCTTCCGTAGTTTGAGTATGATGCAGGGGTGTAGTCCGCTGCAACAGCCGATACGGAGATACATTTAGAGTAGGCTGCAGGGAATGATGACTGTGCAGCATACTCATTTCCTGAAGCAAATATCGCAAGACCACCGTTGATAACACCATTTGGAGAGCCTGCCTTGTGGATAAAGTAGTCGATAGCCTCCTTCTCCAGTGGATATGTCATTGCCCACTCCTCCTCGGTCGCAGGACCTGGTGTGTAGCCCATAATCATATTTGACTTTGCAGAGTTGTAACCCCACGAGCACTGCAATATCACAGCACCGTTGTCGGCAGCATACTTCATCGCGCGTGCCTCCATAGCAAGTGAGCATGAGTTCATGCCGTCAAAGAGCTGAAGGGTCATGATTTTAACACCCTTAACACCATTTTCAGCGTCGCCACCTGCAATACCGGCACAACCAATATTGTTGTTGTTCACCGCAGCTATAGTACCAGCGACATGCGTTCCGTGACCTGTGCTACCATTGGATGTCCAAGAGGTGACACCTGTATTACGCACAAAGTTGTAGCCATACTTGTCATCCTTGTAGCCGTTGCCGTCAGCATCCTTGCCTGCGTGTAGCTCCTCGCCCTCATTAATCCAGATGTTTGCCTCAAGGTCAGGGTGACTCCACATCGGAGCTTCGTCCATCACGGCAACGATAATATCCTCATCGCCCGTGCATAGCTCCCACGCATCCAAACACCCTGCATCGCAGCCTGCCAACGCCTTTGTGCCGTTGCCGAATGTAATCTTGCCATCGTTGGCATAGCACCACTGACGCGAGATTAACTCGTCGTTGAATGGCCACTCTGTAGGTTGAGTCTCCCCACTGCGTGTCGCACTTACGGTATGTACCGTAGAGTTTGGGTTGTAGGCGCGCTTTAGCTGACGGTTGCACTGAAGCTTATCCACCTCGCCGAGTTTTGATAGGCGCGCGAAGGCCTCGCCAATGTTCTCGCTCTCATCGAAGCGAACAATGTACCATAGGTGTAGTCCTGCCTCGCGTGTACGCTCCTCGTGGCGTGGGTCAACGGGAAATACTCGCTCAAAGGAGTATGCTCCGAGAATATCCAAAACTTCGTCTGTTGAGGGTATGCCTGAGCGTGTAGCCTCACCGCCAGAGCGTGTCATTGTCATATCGAGGATATCCTCCATCTCTGGCTTAAACTTGATGATTGCCTCACCAAGGTTGGCATCCACAGGAATCATTATTGTGGTATTATCCTGCTCCGATGGGCAAACAGCTATGTCATCTTTGATGCATCCTACAGCAAATAGTAGGGATGCTATAATAAGAGTTCTTCTCATCTCTATTACTCCATTTCTTCGTTGTACTCATACTTGTTACGATAGAGCGGGTAGGCCTCAAAGAAGTACTCAGGGGATGTGGGTACATTGCTAAAGCCTACTGCATTACCTTGGCTATCCACCGCCTTCTCCTGCTGTGGGTAGATAAGCACCTCAGCACCCCAATCTAAGAGGCGTGGATGGTAGAGTAACCAATCGGGTAGCTCTCCTGTCATAAAGTTGAGGTTGATACGCAAGTCCTTCATATTTGGCAGAATGCGTGGTAGCTTATTCTCTACAGCCCACTTAAGCGTATCGCCCTGGATGTCGCTCTCCTCATAGGCACGAACACCATCTTCATCAACCTTGAAATCGGGAAGTGAACCTTCAATATAGTTGTAAGAGAGTCCCAGACTCTCCAGCTCCTCCCAGAGTAAGAGGTTCTTAACCACATCGCTATTGTTCATATCGTTATAAATACCTATACCCTTATCGTTGGTTGTATTCCGCTTGCTTAGGTCTGAGATAGAGGCACGGCGGTTACTTGAAATATCCAAAGACCTTAGCTTTGGGAAGTTTTCCTTGGTGATAACCTCAGGTATCTCGTTGAAGTTGTTAGAGTTTAGGTCGAGCGACTCGAGTGTGTCACCAAGTTCCGCGAAGTTGTCAGGTAGCGATACCAAGCCCATCGCTGCAATACGCAAATCCTTAAGGTATTCAAGCGTAGCTACTTCAGGGCATAGACCGATACTCTTTATCATCGTGTTCACATTACCATAGAGTGACAAGGTCTCCAAATATTTGAGGTGCTTAATCTCCACGGGTATATCATCTTCGGTGTTGAAGTAACTTAGGTCTAAGTCACGCACACGACCCACTGCTTCAGGTGCTGGAAGCTTATCTGTTGACTCCCAAAGACGCACGCTGCTCCAGTGATTCATAGGCTCAGTTGTAGATATCATGTCGTTGCCCCAGCACTCCATCTTATTGAAGATTGTAACCACGGCGAGTGAGTCACCCTGGCGGTTATCCTCGATAGCAGGGGCTGCCATCTGACATACCTTGATTGTGGTTGACTGTGCAGTGTCGCCCTCAACCTTGGGTGTAAGGGTAAGTGTAGCCTCTCGCGGCATAGGCTCGGAATTCATCTTCCAATCCAAATGTAGGCGTGTTGTGCGCGGGCGTGCCCCACGATCAAGGTTTAGTGCGTAGTTGTTATTGACTACAACCCAACTCTCGTTACTTGATACCTCGAAATCTACATTTGCTGTAACATCAAATTCCACCCATCGCTCTTGACGAATTGCCGAAGCTGCAATCTCAATCATGCTCGTTTCGGGGGTGATGCTGAGAGGGTAGCCGTGCTGGTTGATGGTTATCATCTTTGGCTCTATGGCAGAGGTAGATGTGATGAACAGTGTGGTGTTACGAACATCATACTCCAAGGTAGAGTCAACCTTAATGGTACACTTTACCTCGCCACGACCATTCGCAGGTGACATCATCACCCATGGTGCATCTGTTCGTGCATACCACTCATCCTCGGAACGAATGGTTATACAATAGCTACCGCCATGTGCCTCGGCTTCGATAGTGCTTAGGTCAGCCTCGAAACCCTTTATTGATGGTGCTTGTTCAACGCATGCCGCAAGCAGTAACAATGCTAAAATCGATATGTAATACTTCTTCATAATCATCATTGTTTAGTCGAGATTAAGGGCATCACAGCCGCGAATATCCTGTGTTGAGTCGTAGATTAGTTCGTAGTAGCCCATCTCGATGTAAGGACATACATTCGATAGGTCAATCGAGATGTTTGGGTTGTCCTTAATCTCGAAGAGTAGGATATATGGTGATATGGTGTCTTCAATCACTCGTAGGTCGTTCGATCCGATGTAGAATGCCGACAAGCCCTTGTGTGTGCCCAAGCTAGTTGGCCACTCGCTAAGGGTGCGATTACCCTGGTCATCTCTCTGCTGGCGGATGCTCATAACCGTTAGACGGTCAATAGAGAGTGGCGCGTATGGGAACTCCGAGAAGGCATTGCTCGACAGGTCAATACCATATAGGTAAGGGATGTTAGTGATGCTGAAGTCTTCGTATGGAAGCTCCGTAAGGCGGTTGAAGCTAAGGTCTATGGTAGTAAGGTTCTCGCTACCAGAGCCAATAAGCGCGCCCTTTTCAATCTTACGCATACCATTTGCGCTAAGCATAAGTACATTGATGCGAGAGCCAGAACCCATAATTCTGCTTGGTAGCTCCACCAAACGATTGTTGGCAAGATTTAGGGTCTCTGTGTTAACACCGCGCCAAGCATCGCCATTCTCCAATGCTGAAATCTTATTTGATGAGAAGTCGGCAGATATCATCGTGTGTATAGACTTCGCCGTAAAGAGGTCTGGCAAAAGCTCAAGTGCATTGTTCGAGCATGAGAAGGTCTCAAACTGACTAACTCCACAGAAGTAACCATCCTCGGCGGCCTTTATATTCGAGATATTGTTGTAGTCGAAGTATAGGGTTGTAGGGTTGACACCCTTACCAAATGGATGTACAGTATGTAGCTTATTGCTGTTACAGTCAAGAAGACCCAACTTAACCATCTTAGAGAGTAGCTCTGTTGAAGGTGTCTCCTCAAGGTTGTTGAAACCAAGGTATAGAATCTGTACCTTATCGCCCGATGCGCCACCAATAAGTGCTTCCCAATCCTCTTTTAGCTGCTTGGCAGAGATACCGTAGTTCATCGCTACATTTAAAGACTGGATATTTGGCAACTCGGTGATAAGTTCGCGTGGCAAAGCCGTAAGTTTTGAACAGTTGTATATCTCTACATCGGCAAGATTTGTGAAGTTAGCCCATGACCAACGATCCTTCTCAGCATAGTATGGCGACTCCTCGCTAATCTCCACAAAGAACTCATCTGACTTAATAGGTGAGTTGGCGATAAAGAACTGTTCCAACTTCGTAAGACGCATCATCGCGCGCGAGATTCCCGTAATACCGTTTGTGAGGTTGCCAAAGGCTACATCCTTGAGGTTGATACGACTCTTGATGATAGGACGCTGTGAAGCATCACGGTTGATAACGCTCTTAAGTTCTGTGCTTAGACCTTCACGCGCATCGTGCTTAAGCATCTTGTTGTGATAGTCCATAGCATCCAAACGACCAGTCTTAGAGTCGTCGGAATCGTAGCCACCAATAAGTTCGTTGTGGTTGCCCAGGTAGAGTAATTTAAGATCGGTAAGCTGACCAATAGACTCAGGTACTATGCCCTCAGCACCAAAGCCCGAGAGGTTGAGATTCTCGACACGACCCTCGGCGTTAAGCGTAACACCTGGCTGCTCACCCCACAAATCTATCTCTTTGTCGAAGTTCCAGTTCGCACCTGCAGGGTACTCCTCGCCGTGGAATGACCAATTAGGACCATCCAAAGCCTCCCAAATCTCCTTGAGAGCAACATAATCTTTGATATGCTCGGCACTCTCTGAGAGTAGAATCGGCACATTGGTAACGACATTTAGCTGGTTGTGCGTTACGCTAAACTCCCTCTTAAATTCGCTGATATCTACCTCCTCGATGAGATACTTTGCCTTGGTGTCGGAGTATAGTTTGTAACTTATGATGGTGTAGTCGCCAACCTCCAACCAATAATCGCCTACACACTCGATATATGTGTATAGTTTGCCATCGCGAAAACCTTCGCGTGGAGTGAGCGTGCGAGCCTCTAAGGTACTTATCTTATTACTTCCCTTACGCTGCACGGTTATATCTACAGCTTTAATGGTGTTGAAGATGTAGTTACCAGAGAACTCAGCGCGTGTAGGAAACTCCTTGACAAGATTAAAGGCTATCTTGCCACGCTTGGTGCTATTCTCGATGACGATGCTCTTATGTGTTAAGCCATTCTTTGTAACATAGAACTCCTCGGTTGCAATCTCTGCATTGCAAAGAGTCTGGTCGAGGTTATCATATAGCAAGCAACCCATTATGCGGTAGCTACCAGCGATAAGGCGTAACTTCTCTGTTGTCACACCCCACTCGGCGGATTCCCTATCGTAGAAGTTCAAAGGTAGGGTCTGGGTCATGGTAATGCCGTTGCTGTCCTGCATCGTGATCCTAGCCTTACGAGCATCGCCTAACCACTCAAGAGTCTTGGAAACTTGATTATCAGCGCGTGATACCTCACCCTCGGTTAAACCTTTAACCAATTTGAATTGTACATATCCATAGTCCGCCCCAGACTCCTCTACGCTACCCTGTTGGCATCCCGTGATGAGTAGCATAGTGAGGCTTAGGACTATTGACCAAAGAAGTATGAATCTATTTCTCATACCCATATATTGTTGTTATTATACTGATTATTTTGTTGGAGGTGTTACAACGAGAAGCTTCTTGGCCTCGCCGTTTACCTTGAACACAATGTATATGTTCTCGCCACCAATTTCAAATCCACTTTTAGGACCTGTAAGCTCCAAGGCGAGCTGCTCCTCGACATCCTCACCAATATAGAACTCCTTATCCGACATCTTAAGAAGTGTGTCTTTGTACCACACCTCAGCACTTGCAATACCTGCCTCGTAGTTGGCTGTTGACCACTCCTCAATGCGAGGGTTGATTACAATACCTGCACTCTTACCTGGTATAGGGTTAACAAATGGTGCTATGTATGCCTCGCTAACACCATACTTCGCCATAACCTCACTATCGTTGTATTTCAATGCTGGGATGTCATAGACGGTGATGGTATGGTAGATATGCATCTGGGTATCGGCATTAGCCTCCTTAGTACCAAGCTGTGTGAACTCTGCAAGAACATAGGCAGTGAAGTTATTATTAAGAACTGGAAGATCTATGCCAGAGCTATTATCTGTTTCCAAGAGAGCTCCATTTTCAAATTCGGAAAGGTGGAGATTATATGTTTTCATTGGAAGTGCTAACACCTGACCATGGCGTATATTTTCTGTAGGATCTACGCTTAGTGTCATGCTATTTGTGTCGAAGTGCATCCATCCATCGCCACTACTCACTGTAGTAGTAATGTAGCGAGGTATGCCACGCTCAACGATGCGCTCAAGATATACGATGCCGTACTCATTCTTATGAGCTATGATGTTGTACTGTAGGTTATCCTTAAACTGCTTAACTTCACCCAACTCATCTACCTGGCTGAATACCGTTCCGTCGTCAGATACCTCCCAGCCGAATTTGTTTGATGTAGGACCTTCAATGATGATGTTCTCATCGCCCATACCCTTATAGACAACAGGAAAACTGAACATGTTTTCTCCCTTGAGATCTGTAAAGACCATTTTGACGTCATCCTCAACAGTGATAGGCCAACGCTCACGATCGCCGTCGTTTATGATGCTTAGCCATGCTTCGGTCTGCTCACCAGGGACACCTGTAATCTCGCCGTCACGGATATCAATCCACTCTGGGCACTCAGCTAGTTTAAAATTGAAATTAGCCTCTATAAGTAGTGGTGTGTAGCCGTTATAACCAATGGTAATACTCTTGACAGGCTCGTTTGTAATGTTATAGATGTTCATGTATAGACGGTCTGGAGCACGCCTAACCTCTGCAATAATGGCCTTATTATTACCCATGTATATGGTAATCTTAGCAACGGTAACTTGATTCTTTATCTGCTCGTTACCAATGATAAGGGTAATCGTATGCGTACCTACGCCTCCAGCCATATCCTGAAGATCACCTCCCGATGTCTTGAACTTACACCATATCTGATCTGAGCTTAGTCGCCAATTGCTGTTTGCTGTGAACGAGAATGTGTGATTATGATCACCCGCAGCACACTCAATAACCTTCATATTAGGAAGTTGTGGTACTACCTCCTCCTTCTCTACGCATGATGTTGTGAACAATGCTGCTGATATAGCGAGCATTGTAACCCATAATTTGTTGATAAACTGACTCTTCATATTTTTACTTTTTTAATTATTATTCCAATTTATAATGTGCTATAGTGACATTTGCTTTGCCTCCTCTTCTGATATCCACTCGAAGATATTAACATAGGTGCCCACCGTGCCCACACCATCCACATACATGGTTGTGTAGAGCACCATGAAGTTCTCGCATGTGCCAAAGTATGAGGTATAGCCCATAGGCTCCGCCATCATCAGTTTGCCATTGCCGTATATCGTGCCGAAGGCCTCGCCCGTAGAGCCAAGAACCTGTTCTGAAGGTTGTAGCTTGGCGAGTGGCTCAAGACGATTGCTATTGTCCAACGACACAACAATATCGTAGCCCTCGTAGAACATATTCTTGATGATAACGCTCTTGTTCTCCCTATCTAACTCGGTCTCCACGATGCGTGTATCGGTATTCATATATTGCATTAGCCATGTTGATGTAATCTTAGCATAGCCGGTAAAATTGTCGATATTAAATGGACAGCAACGCTGCAAGGTAACCTCCGAGCGTGTGCCATAGACATCCCAAATATCCTCCTCGTCGATAACTAAGTTTAGGACTATCTTAGGGTTACTGCCAACTGCAATATTCTCGGCAATGCCGCGAATGCGGAGTGCGGTTGTTAGTTTTCCTGCAGGTATTGTCACGGTGTTATTCTCAACTACGAAGTGTAAACCCTCAATCGCGTCACTCTCGCTGTAGATAATCTCAACACCAATATTACGCGCATGGTCAGAGGTGCGTGTTGCAGAAATTGGTATTTCAAACCACTCCTCGTTGTCAATAACTCCGAAAGTGTGCTCCTTCTGGGCGAAGAGTATGTAGTTCTCCGCATTGTATATTGTCTGCTCACCCTTGCATGCTACAAGACTGAGTATCATTCCGATAATTGCTAAATGCTTTATATTCATAGCTGTGATCGTTGCTTAGTTTTGTATTATGTTAGAGCCTGGGGCCTCAATCTCGTGCTGAGGTATAGGCCACACGAAGAGTGGATTCTCGGCCTCGACCTTTAGCGATGAGCCATTCTCCAGGGATTGCTCTTGTGGCTTGCGCTCGAAGCCCTTGCCCCAACGCTTTAGATCCATAAGGCGGAAGCCCTCCATGTATAGCTCCTTGATACGCTCCTCCTCGATAATCTGCATGGCGTTGCCACTGGTTATGGTTACACTACCACTAAATGAAGTGTAGCGTGCGGCACGCAATGTGCCTATATCATTACCCGCAGCTCCGTATTGCTGTTTCATAGCGTATGCTTCGGCGCGAATGAGATACTGCTCGGCAAGACGGAAAGGCTTAGGCATGGTAACATGCACAAGATTTAGGTTGTTAAAGAAGTCCATATTGCCGAAATACTTAACCAAAAGAGGCCACTGCAGACCATGCTCATAACCTGTTTGATAGGTGTAGAAATAGTTGCCATAGCGAAGGTCGTTTGGATCATATAGGTTTAGCACCCACTCAGCTGGCACATAGTCAGGCTTCATCGATCGGAAATCATAGTTGAAAAATGGTTGACCCAATGCACCACCATACGAGTTAGCTGTGAAGCCTACCTTCCAGATAATCTCCACACCGTTATCATGTTGCCACATATAGCTAAAATGACTCAATCCGGAGGTAATCTCTGCATTCGCTGGTGAGAGTGCATATAAACCGCTATCGATAAGTTTTGATGAGTACTCTATGGCAGCGTCCCAATCCTTCATGTAGAGTGCTACGCGTGCGCGGAGAGCGTAGGCTGTATATTCGTTGAAGTAGGTAGCATTGTAGATGTTGCCAGCAAGGTTATACTCGTCAATATCCATTAACTCAGAAGCCTTTTCAAGGTCTGCGATTACCTGTTCGTATGAGCGTTTAAGCGATGAACGCTCCATTGGTTCATCTGTGTGATACTTGGTGACAATCACGACACCGAGATCTGTTGAGGCTGTTGCGTCGTTATAAGCCTTGCAGTACATCTTGATAAGCTCGGAGTATGCCAAGGCACGTGCAAAATAGGCCTCTCCGCATATCTGATTAAACTGTTCAAACTCCTCATCTGTAGTGAGTGTTAGTTCTACGCGTGGTGCATACTCCAAGAGAAAGTTGGCGCTTGCGATAACACCATAGAGCGATGCATATACGGCTGTAATCTCAGAGTTTGTTGCAAGAATATCCCAACGCCAGATATTACCATATACATTAGTATAGCCATTCACGGCGTATGCCATATCGCACTGAATATCTGGCAATAGAGTGAGATAGCCGCTATATAGGGCGCTACTCTTAAAGGTGGAGTATAGACCTATAGCTGCCTGATCGAGATCCTCAAGCGTGTTGATAGCCTTATCCTCAGGTATTGCATACTCTGGGTACTTGTCCAAACATGAAGTCGTACTTATACCAATACTAACAAGTATCGCTAAAGAGATTATTATGTTGTATATCTTGTTGTTAGTCATACTTTTCCTTAATTTAGAAGTTCAAATCTATACCCATAGAATATTGGCGTGACATTGGATACTGTGCCTTATACACATTGCTCGATGCCTCAGGATCCAAACCGCTAAATGGGGTTAGGGTAAAGAGATTCTGTGCCTGAATGTATATGCGTGCTGCGGTGAAGAACTTGGTCTTGCGCAACATGCTCGATGGTAGTGAGTAGCTAAGCATAATATTTTTAAGGCGTAGGAACGATGCGTTCTCCAAGAAGCGTGAGTCCATCTGTGGCGTTACGCCGTAGCGAGGAATATCGGTTACATCACCTGGCTTCTTCCAGCGGTCTTTGAGTAGTCGGCGTGACTGGTTATATGATGAGTAGAGACCATTGCTCTCCACAAAGAAGCGGTCGTTGTTGAACATCCAGCGGTCTGCAACCCAGCTAAACTGTGTTGATAGCGTGAAGCCCTTCCACATGAGCGAAGTGCCGAAGCCTCCCTGCCATGGGGCGATGTAGCTCTTGCCCTCAAGCATCACCTTGTCGCTCTCGCGATACTCGGTGGTGATGTTACCATTGATGTCCAACCATAGAGCGTCACCATTAGCAGGATTAACTCCTGCAAAACGGTTAATGTAGAACTCTCCAAAGGAGTGACCCTTCTTTAGCTTGGTGCTTGTAGATGAAACTTCGTACTCCTCGATATCTCCATATAGC
Source organism: Alistipes sp. (assembly GCA_045650465.1). Taxonomy (GTDB): domain Bacteria; phylum Bacteroidota; class Bacteroidia; order Bacteroidales; family Rikenellaceae; genus Alistipes. Next base: position 20,137 of record JAZRRF010000037.1, on the reverse strand, counting down.
TCGGTAATTCTATTCTTGTTATAGGATACATTTGCCGAGATGTTCCATGTAAAGTTGCGACTGCGGATAATATCGGCATTAAGCTGAAGCTCGACGCCACCATTAACCATCGCACCTACATTGTCCCAGCGGAAGCCCTCGCCTTTATCTGCATAGGATACCGGTACGGACATAAGCATATTTGTAGTGTACTTGTTATAGACCTCTATATCGGCATTTAAACGATTCCAGAAACCAAGGTGAAAGGCGATATTTGTTGTCCATAGTTTTTCCCAGCCAAGATCCTCGTTTCCGCTCTGCATAGGGTAGATACCCATCTGGTCGTTGTAGTTAGCACCACCACCAACGAGTGCGAGGTGATCGTAATTAGGGATTGAGGAGTTACCCGAAGTACCGGTGCTCACCGCAAGCTGAGCGTTTGAGAGCCAATCGACACTCTCTAAGAAAGACTCTCTGCGAGCGTTCCACATAAAGCCTACAGACCAGAAGGCTGCCCAGCGACCACTCTTGCCGAAGCGTGATGAGGCATCTGTACGGATAGATAAATCTGTATAGTAGCGATCGTCGAAGCTATACTCCGCGCGACCAAAGAACGATAGGTAGCTATACGAATCGGTGACATCGCTCCATATTGTAGCGCGTGAGCCAGACGAGAGGTTTGTGAGGAAATCATTGTTTTGACCCTCGGTGATTAGCTGAAAACCCTCGTAGTGATAATCGACACCCTCTTGACCAAGTAGGAAGTTGAGCGAGTGGCGATTGTCGATAACCTTGCGATAGGTCGCTGTATTTGTGATAGTTAGGTTGATAGTGTTGTATGCCGCGCGACCTGCTGCACCCACGCCATTGTTTGGCGCATAGCTTGGCATAGACTGCATAAAGGCAGTGGAGTTAGTGAAGTCGGCACCTACCTGTGTGCGAATAGCCAAATCCTTAATTGGCGTAACCTCCGCAAAGAATGTAGCCAAGGTCTTGAACTTCTTGTTGAACTGCTGGTTGTTCTCCATCCACTCCAACGGGTTTTGTCCTGTACCCTTCCACGAGCCATCCTTTTCAGATGCTATAGAGCCATCCTTGCGATATGGATCCCAGTATGGTAGCATGAAACGGCTGGCTGAGATTGGGGAGTAGAGTGCGTACTCGCCATCCTCGGCCTGCTGTACCTCCTCAAACACAATCATCATGTTGGTACCTACGCGTAGCCACTCCGAGGCGCGTACATCGGTGTTTGCACGCATGTTGTATCGACGGAATGTAGAACCTAACGCGATACCATCCTGATCGTAGAACGAACCTGACACATAGTAGTTCATCTTGTCTGTTGCACGACTTACGGATAGATCGTAGCTGTGGAGTATTGCCTTGTCGTTAAAGACCACATCAAGCCAATTAACATCTGTCTTGCTTAGTATATCATAATTTTTACCAGCATCCAAACCAATCTCCTTCTCGAACTCTATGCGCTCGGTGGTATTCATCAGGTTCCAGTTGCCGTGAGCAAGCTGCGAAATGCCAAACTGGCTGCGGAAGGTGACTTTGGCATTGTCCGATGTGGTGCCTCGCTTGGTTGTGATAACAACAACTCCATTTGCTGCACGAGCACCATAGATCGAGGATGAGGATGCATCCTTGAGTACAGATACCGATTCTATGTCAGATGGTGATATGGCGTTGAAGTCCGAGCTTGAGATTGGTACACCATCGAGGATAAAGAGAGGAGCAGTGCCTGAGTTTATGGAGTTCGTACCACGAATCTGGAACGAAGCTGCCTTTGACGGCTCACCAGAGTTGGATAGCACCATAAGTCCGGGGCTTTGACCCTGCAAAGCCTGGTCGAAACCAGCTGCTGGGACACTCTCAAGTTTCTCACTCTTAACCGTAGATACGGAGCCCGCGATAGTTCCCTTCTTACGAGTACCATAAGCCACAACAACGACCTCTTCCAACTCATCTACATCTAGTTCAAGTGCAACATTGTGTGTTAGTTCTTTCTCAGTTGCGGGTACAGCCCACTCGACGGTTTTGTAACCCAAGTATTGGAAGGTGAGTATTGTGCCCTCCGTAACAGTTACTACGTATGAACCATCGACACCTGTTGTGACACCCGTGCCAGGGCCTGTGATGATGCTCACACCAATCAAAGGTGTGGAGTCTGCTGCATCGGTGACAACACCCTTAACCGATACCCTCTGCTGTGCCGATGCTACAACTGTGGAGCATAGCAGCAGAATGATAGGTACTATTTTGTATAGTCGTTTCATTTAGTAATGTGTTTATTTTTGTCAGTAATAAGTATAGTCTTTAAGAGACAAAGGTATAAATTTAATTCAAATTAACAATGCTAATTATAAAATAATTAACATTTGTGTAAAAATCGTGCATATTTATCTAATGGGCTATTTGTAATATCGCCTTTTAATGTGTGCTATTTGGTCTATATTTAGGAGTTTTTTATCAATTTAGGTATTTATACTACCAGTTGCAGGAGTTAAAATAGATACCTTTGCCAAACAAAAAAGTCTCGGAAATGGGTAAGTATTTCGATATGCTTTTGGAGGATGTACGTCTCAGGGAGGGGCTCAAAGCCTGCATGAATTGTGGTGTTTGTACTGCGGTATGTCCCGCGGCGGAGTTCTACAACTATGACCCTCGCCAAATTGTTGCTATAGTGCAGACACGCGATGATGATGAGATTGAACGATTGCTCAAAGGTGATACGATATGGTATTGTGGCGAGTGTATGTCGTGTCGTCCCCGCTGCCCGCGAGGTAATACCCCAGGTTATGTCATTCAGGCGCTACGCACCTTATCGCAGAAGTTAGGCTACTTTGTTGAGAGTGAAAAGGGGCGTCAGCAGTTGGCGCTAAAACGCTTTATCGGGGATAATATCCTCGCTACGGGTTACTGCTTGACACCTCGCAATATACGCCCAGAACTACATCCCGAACAGGGTCGCGTGTGGGAGTGGATATATGAGCACGATGAGGATGTATTTGGCAAGTTCTCAGAATGTTATGGTAAGGAGGGCGCAGGAGCTTTGCGCCGTGTTAATGATGACTCAATGGCGGAGATTAGACGCATATTTGAGGTGTCGGGAGGTAAAGCTTTCTATGATAATATCGAGGCGCACTCCGAGCGTAAGGCGCGCGAGATGGGCTACAATGGAGCTAATGAGGAGTACCTTATGGATGTATATACGCTTAATTCGGAAAATCACTATTAGCTATGAAACGAGCATCTTGGCAAGAGTATCAGAAGGATATTGCCGATGATAAATACTACTATGCGCGTAGTTGCATACGCCAGAACTTCTTTCCTGGCAGTGAGCGAGCGTTTCTAAATATCTTGGCAAATGACCTTGGTAAGGATATATACGATGACCCACTGCATACATCATGCACGGGTATAGGTTATCACTCGGATGTTGTGCCGTTGGAGACTATCATGACTGTTGTGGCGCGACAATTCGCCCTTATGGCTGAGGCTGGATATGAGAACTTTATATCCTCGTGCATAACATCTTTCGGTATATATAACGAGGTGTTATCCACTTGGGAGGAGTTCCCCGAAACAGAGGAGCGCACGCGTAAATTTCTCAAGGAGGCAACGGGTCGAGAGCTTATAAAACCTCGCTCCATTGCCCATACCTCGGATATTATCTTCACACATCGTCAGGAGATTGCGCGTAGGGCAAAACGCCGCTTAGTGAATGTGCATACGGGCGAGCCACTAAGGGTGGTGGAGCATATCGGATGCCACTACGCAAAGATATTTCCAAAATCGGGTATTGGTGGCTCGGAGTTCCCATATGTGTTGGCTGGTATGATTGAGTCGTGGGGTGGTCAGGTGGTGGATTATCCTGAGCGTAGGCACTGCTGTGGCTTTGGCTTTAGAAACTACCTCGTGCAGGCAAATCGTGGTTCTTCAATCGCCAACTCGCATAAGAAACTTGAGAGTATGGCGCCCTTTAAACCCGATTTTATCGTGGCGAACTGTCCAGGGTGTACGATGTTCTTGGATAAGTGGCAATATGCTATAGCTGAGATGGATGGCACGATTTACGGTGCTGATGGCAAGGGCATTCCTGTGCTTACATACGAGGAGATGGCGGGCTTGGTATTGGGTTACGACCCATGGGAGCTTGGTATGCAGTTCCATCAAGTGGATGTTGAACCGTTGCTTGATAAGTTGGGCGTGGAGTATGATCCAAAGGCGAAGTATTTGGGCAAGGATGGTAAATATATAGGTGAGCCTAAGCCTGTGGCGGTAAATTGTGAGTCGGAGCGATATATATACGAAATGAAGGAAAACTTGGAGAGATGGTAAAGCGTGTGGTAATAGTGGGCGGCGGTGCTGCAGGTATGCAGACGGCCTTGGAGCTAAAGTCACGAGGCATCGAGCCTATGATTGTGGAGCGAGATATTGAACTTGGTGGTAAAGTCAGAGGATGGCACAAGTTATTTCCATCGTTCACACCAGCCAAAGAGGTGCTCTTACCTATTATTGAACGCGTTAAGTCGGAGCGCATACGCTGTTTCATTGGTCAGGATGTGGTGAATATTGCCTCGGATGGAGTAACTCTTCGTTCGGGTGAGCGTATCCTTGCAGATGCCGTTGTTGTGGCTACGGGATTCACACTTTTTGATGCGCACCGAAAGCAGGAGTATGGCTATGGACTATACGATAATGTTATCACCTCTGTAGATTTGGAGCGCATGATGAATGGTGGTAGGGTTATGCTTAGTGATGGCTCGGAGCCTCGTCGTATAGCAATTTTGCACTGTGTAGGCTCGCGCGATGAGAAGGTGGGTCAGCGTCATTGCTCTAAGGTGTGCTGTATAACAGGTGTTAAACAGGCTATAGAGCTAAAGCAACTCTTTCCCACGGCAGATGTCTTCAACTTCTATATGGATATTCGTATGTTTGGCCCAGGCTACGAGGAGCTCTACCGTGAGGCACAGGAGAAGTATAATATACACTTTGTGCGTGGTCGTATATCGGAGGCTGCTGAGACTATCAACAAGCGCATACAGATTAAGGCTGAGGATACGCTTACGGGTCGCCCATTGCGTATGACGGTGGATATGTTGGTCTTGCTGGTGGGTATGTGTGCCAATTATGAGAATGAAACTCTCGCTTCCGCAGCGGGATTGTCGTTAGCTCCGAATGGCTATTTCAGACCACAAAATAGCTTCCTTGGGTCGGTGTGTAGTGAGCGCGAGGGAATATTCTTTGCTGGGGCTACAACAGCGCCTAAGAGCCTTGCAGATAGCCTTGCCGAGGCGTCGCTTACCGCCTCAAAAGTCGATGAATATCTACGCAATAAATATTAATCATGGCAATAACAAATTTTGGGTATAGCATTAGCAGACCTCGTGCTATAGATCTAGACACTAATGATTTGCGTAAGAGTAAGGGCGTGATCGAGGAGATGCCCGAGTTGCAGACCTGCATAGGCTGTGGATCGTGTACGGCATCATGTACAGCAGGTAATTTGACGGATTTTAATTTTCGAAAGCTTCATACTTTGGTACGACGCGGTGAGTATGGCGGTGCTTACGAGGAGATAGGTAAGTGTATGCTCTGTGGCAAGTGTCGATTGGTTTGTCCACGAGGTATCAATACCCGAGCTCTTGTTATGCTTATCAAACGAAAACTTGGAGATTTCTAAACGCTACTTTCTATGACTTTCTATGCTCCATTCACTATACCATTTATCGTAGGAACACTCTTTTTATTTGCGGTTGTAGCTATAAAATGGATACTGTGGTTTATCCGTCTGCCTAAGGTGGATAGGCGTCTTGTGCGTAGCAATATATTCACCCGCCGAACGCTCCATGCAGTGTGGGAGGTTGTTCGTGAGTCGTTGCTCCATGTGCGTATCTTTAAGGTCAACCCTAAGCTCGGCTATATGCATATGTCGTTGGCGTTTGGCTGGTTTGTGCTTATTGTCGTAGGGTGGATAGAGACAATCTGCTATCTTGGCTGGGAGACGGTGCCTCTTCAGGGGCATATCTTCTTTAAATACTTCATGCCTATAAATGGCATTACGGAGCATATTCACCTCTTTGAGCATCTTATGGATGCGCTTCTCCTCTTTGTGCTTTCGGGCGTTGCTCTGGCATGGTTTAAGCGCATTCGCTCTAAAGCCCTTGGTATGCGTCGTACCACAAAGCATATACTCTTTGATAGGGTGGCACTCTCGGCATTGTGGCTTATCTTCCCTGCTCGCCTTGTGGCAGAGAGCCTCACTGCTGCGATATATGGCGGTGAGGGCTTTCTTACAGGCTCCATAGGTGGCGCACTACGAGGAGCTGTGTCATCTGATGTATTGGCGATGTTATATGAGCCATCGTGGTGGTTCTACTCCGCTATGCTCGGTATCTTCTTTGTGGCTATGCCATTTTCAAGATATATGCATATCTTTACCGAAATACCACTTATCTTCTTGCGTCGTTGGCAGTTACGCCCAACTGCCGAGCGTAAGTCGTACGATAACTTCGAAGTGGAGGCCTGCTCGCGCTGTGGTATATGTATCGACCCCTGCCAACTGCAAGCAGACCTTGGCATGAATGATACACAGTCGGTTTATTACCTGCGTGACAGACGCTATAATATGCTATCTCTTAAGGTGGCAAATAATTGCTTAATGTGTGGTCGTTGCGAGGCGGTGTGTCCTGTGGGTATAAACCTCTCGACACTGCGCCTTAATTCGCGCGCAACACGCCGTAATATCCCCAACGAGGGGCGATATAAATATATTAAGGGCTTGGATCGCTCCACAGGTACGGGTCGTGTAGGTTACTTTGCAGGGTGTATGACTTCGCTTACGCCCGCCGTGCAACGCTCCATGGAGACGATATTCGCTGCCGTGGGTGAGGATGTGTGGTATGCCGATATGGATGGCGGCGTCTGCTGCGGAAGACCTCTTATGCTCTCAGGTGAGACAGATGCAGCACGCAAGATGGTGGCGTATAATACCGACCTATTTAGAAAACACGATATAGAGACTCTTGTCACCTCATGCCCTATATGTCTGCGCGTCTTTAGACAAGAGTACCACTTAGATGGTATCGAGGTGCTTCACCATAGCGAGTATATCGATCGCCTTATTGCTGAACAACGATTGTGCCTGAGTGCTGATGCTACGAAATATAGCTATCATGACCCCTGCGAGCTTGGTCGAGGCTTGGGGATATATGATGCTCCGCGCCGCGTTGTTGAGAGCGTAGGTGTGTTGTGCGAGCCTCAGCATAATCGCTGTAATGCGCTGTGCTGTGGTGCGTCACTCGCAAATACGGTCATAGACGATGCCAAACAGCAGCGCATAGCAAAGCGTATGACCGAAGAGTTAGAGAGTGCTGGCTGTGATGAGATTGTTACCTCATGCCCACTATGTAATAAGAGTATCGCGCGCGCAACGACGCTACCAACGAGAGATATTGCTGAGGTTGTGGCTCGGAATATATCTTCGCTAAATAGTTTATAGATGTGTTAATCTGCTGATTGATAGCGATAAAGCAAAAGTATGAAGAAATAATATTGAAAATTTTTTAATAAATATTTGGAGCGAAAGAATATTTGTACTATCTTTGCACTCGCAATTAAGAAAAAACGGCATACGCCATTTAACGATACATCGCGGGGTAGAGCAGTTGGCAGCTCGTCGGGCTCATAACCCGGAGGTCGGAGGTTCGAGTCCTCCCCCCGCTACTAAAGAGGACAAGTCGCAAGATTTGTCCTTTTCTTTTTCTTGTCTATTCTTGTAACTGTCTGATATACAGTGTAGTATTTCAAAGAACGAATTGTAGTTTGTGGTTCGATAGCTGCGTGATTCTTTATCCCATTTTACACCCTCTGGAAAGACTAATTTTTGTATTCCCTGGCACATCTCAAAATCCATCTTTTGCCAATAACTGCTTAAATTACAAGCAAATGCGATTGTGTCATCAATGTATGTTGCAAGGTTCGAGAGGTTGACAGATGCTCGTTCAAGCTCTCCCTCTGCTTTATGCAAATCTCGCTCTAAATCAGCTATTACATCTTTATAGACATCTTCGTCGATTTTGCCTATTGCATAGTTCCTTTTTGTCTTCTTTATCTGCGTCTGGAGTGTGGCTATGTTCTTCTTTATATTGCTTTGCTCCGTTGCTTGCATTCCCTCCTTCTCAGCGAACTTGGCCTTAATTACCTCAACAAGGATAGGTATTAGCTCCTGTGGTACGTTAAACTGGTTGAGGAGTTCGATGTATTTTGCGTGTAGTTCCTCCGCTGATACATTTACGCAACCGTCTTTACCGCTATACTTGTAATAGTAATTATAATGGTCTTTATTCTTCTTTTTGACTGGGTAGCCTGTCATTAAGTGACCATTGTAGTAGACATGTCCCTTGAGAGGAAATCTCGGTGTCTCTGCTGCTACCTCGTATCCTGTATTGTTGTTGCCATTAAGTATCTGCTGCACCTTATCGAAGAGGGCTTCGGATATTAACTGCTCTTGCTTGCCTCTAATCACTCGACCTTCCAGGTATTTGTGTTCCAGTCTGCCACAGTAAAAACAATTCCTAAGACACGCAGATAGGTGTTGCTTGGTGATTGTAAGACCTCTTGCCTTAAGTCGCTCTATGATTCTCGATTGGGTTATGCTGGGCTCATTAGCAATCCATTCCCAGGCATTTTTGAGAATACGGCCATCCTCATTAATGGTCAGTTTATGCTCTCGATTTACCTTTTTAGACGTGTAGCCCAATGGAGGCTTGCTATACCACTCGCCACGATTGATACAAGCAATCATTCCCTCCTGGCATTTGTGTCGGCGCATAGCGTTGTCAATGTCGGCTACAATCAGTAGAATAGCCTCAATGTGCTTGGCTAATAGGTTGTTTTGGTCAATGGGTTGGTTAACTGATGTGAGACACACGCCGCTCTTGTTGAGCTGGCTTTTATACGTCAATCCCTCTTCCAGATTACGGCTAAATCGGTCAATATCAAATACTACGATAGTGTCAATCTCTGGGTCATTGAGTACGCAGCCAACCATATCAAGGAACTTCTCGCCAGCCTTCTTGGCGCTCTCAAATGTACCTCCAAACTCGCATTTAACCTCCTTGTTGTGTTGTTCGCAATATTGGTAACAAGCAGATAACTGGGTGTCTATCGAACTGTTGGATTTGAACTGCTCTTCTGATGATACTCGTGTCCAAATAGCGGCCTTACCCTTGCCGCTTGCGGTTAGTGATTTTCTCTTGCTGATAATCTCGTCAAAGTTTGTATTCTTACTCTTCTTAATCATAACTCTTAATATTTTTTAATTGGTTATTAATATACCACTTATAACCGATTTCAGCAATCTGATTGAATCCGTTAATAATGGTAGTTATCTCTTCTTCGTTGGTGATGCCCAACTCTGTAAATTGTTTAATGAATGTTTCATTGATATGCTCTTTTGTGAACATTTTAGTAAATTATATCGTGCTCTCGCACCCCTTTCGGGTTATTCGCTTTTCACCTCTTGTATATACATAATGTATGGATATAAAGACCTCTGGGCGGTAGGGATAAACTTAGAACCCTTGCGCTATTGTGCGCTGGTGATATTAACTAACTCATTGCTATGGCTTTTAGTTTACGTAACGTGTTAATACTTGTGTTGGTTATGGCCTGGATGTTACGGAGAGATATGCCCTTCTTGAGTAACTGAATCTCCTTGCTATACTGCTGGCGCATATCATCGTCTGACTTCTTGTAACCAACCTTGCGACCTACCTGTCCACCTTGCTGGCGATAGTGCTTATAACCCGACTCCATACGGCTACGGATTAATGAACGCTCCATAGAGTTAAATTGGCCAATGATACCCAGTACCAGGCTTGCAATAGGGTTTACTGAACCATCCTCCATCAGAGTCTCAAGACCGTTTTGCAGAATGTACACCGACACCTTCAACGATGATAGGTGCTCAATCACAGTTAGGAAGTCAATAGCTCGACGTGATAGACGACTGCACTCATAAATAAGCACTTTATCCACCTTGTTAGCCTCAACGTAACGGAGTAGGCTCATTAGGGCTTCACGCTCCTCAACTCTCTTGGCTCCCGACACCTTCTCGCTAAACTCCTCAACTACATCGTAGTTCATTCGTGCGGCATAGTCTCTAAGCTCTGCCAACTGACGCTCGTACTCCTGTCCCTGGGTACTCACTCTCGTATAAATTACTACTTTCTTCATATAATTAAATTTTAATTAATTTTTATTAGCTTATCTTGTTTGTTAATTTTTCGCAAATATACAATTAAAATCAATAACAGACAAATTGTTTTATGAAAAAATTGATGCATTTTGATATTTTTATTAAAATTTATTGCATTTTCTTGATAACTTATGAGATTTTACGCTATCTTTGTTCGTGTTAACATTAAAAATCAATTAATATTATGGCAGACAAGGTGGTTATTGAGGGCGAACTTCGAGTCAAAGAGATACTAAAGGAGCGCGGAATTAAGATGTATCAGTTGGCGGAAATGATTGGTATTACCCCTGAGTCGCTGACCCGTGCGTTGATGCGCAATCCACAGTTCTCAACGTTAAAAGCTATCGCCGATGCATTGCGTGTACCAGTTCGCGAACTGTTTAGTACACAGAAAACCGAGCCTAATATCGTCCGAGGCACTGTCGTAATTGCTGGTTTTGTATATGACATTAATGGTATCGGTAGCCTCAACGCAGCGCTGGAAGCTGCTAAGAAGGAGTACGAGAGATTGGGTATTCCATACGTTGAGGAGGAGCGATAGCATCCTTATCAATAAACCTTGTAAGGTACAAAAACACCTGTTATATAATATGGTAGTGTGTTAGTTTAATTTTTTTTACTATCTTTGATACACAAAACATAAAATAAAAAAAAGAAACAGACATAAGTATTTAATAAACATATATTTATATATTTGAGCTTTTAGCTCTTATTCCCAAATCCAAAATACGGCCAATTTTTTGAATGCACGGGAATGAGTGGCGAAGGTTCACGCCTACCTGGGCGTGGACCGTTCGTGCTTATCTGTGCATTGGGTTGCTTGGCCGTGACCTTGGATTTAGATAGGCGGTAAGAACGGGACCACGCCCTTTTTATACTCCCTACATAAGGCAAAGGCTCGCAATCTGAAGCCTATGCCTACCAAACCCCAAACATCTCAAATAGTCTCACGTAAGCGTGTTGCCGACCACGGAGAGGTATTTACCGCCGAAAGGGAGGTTAAGGCTATGTGTGACCTTGTTAAAAGTGAGACAGAGCGTATAGAGTCACGCTTCTTAGAACCAGCGTGTGGTCAAGGTGCATTTCTCGTCGAGATACTGCGTCGTAAGCTCGCCATCACAACTTCCCGATACCGTAAGTCACAGAATGAGTGGGAGCGTTATGCTACGCTTGCTGTGAGCAGTCTATATGGCATAGATATTCTCGCCGATAATGTGGCTCTGTGTCGCCAAAATCTCTATGATATATTCCACACCGAGTACACTGCACTATTCCCCAAGACTATAAAGGAGGAGTGCTGTGGTGCAGTGCGTTATATCCTATCCCTCAACATCCTTTGGGGTGATGCCTTAACCCTGGAACTTCCCGATGACAGCAAACGTCCCATCGTCTTTGCTGAGTGGTCCGATACTGGTAACGGGATGTTCAAGCGTCGTGACTACACTATGGCACACCTTCTCCAATGTACACCTATGGATGGACTAAACCTATTCTCAGACTTGGGAGACCAGGCATTTATTCCAACCCCTGTTGCTGATTATCCACGAACTCACTTTCTAAAACTTGGAGCTGATGAGAACCGATAACTATAACCCCGATGTGCTTACGTGCCTTGCCAATCTAAGTAACGACGAGGTCTTTACGCCACCCGCAGTGGTCAATCGTATGCTCGATATGTTACCATCGGAGCTGTGGAGCAATCCCGATGCTCGTTTCCTTGACCCAGTGAGCAAGACTGGTGTATTCTTGCGTGAGATAGCCAAACGACTGATGGAGGGCCTGGCGGAGCAAATCCCCGATGTTCAGCAGCGTGCCAACCATATCTTCGGTAAGCAACTTTATGGTATGGCTATTACAGAGCTTACAGCCTTTATGTCCCGTCGTTCGGTCTATTGCTCTAAGTATGCCAATAGTCGTTATTCTGTATGCTCCGCATTTGACGATGAGCAAGGCAACATACGTTACGAGCCTACGGCACACACCTGGCAGAATGGTCGATGCCGTTACTGCGGAGCCAGTCAAGAGGTCTATGACCGAGGCGGAGAGTTGGAGTCTCACGCTTACAAATTCATTCACACAGATAATCCCAAGACGCTATATCCCAATATGAAATTCGATGTTATTATAGGCAATCCGCCTTACCAACTAAGCGATGGAGGTAATGCGGCAAGTGCAAGACCTCTATACCATCTATTTGTAGAACAGGCAATGAAGTTGAAGCCTCGCTATTTAACAATGATTATTCCCGCCCGCTGGTATGCTGGAGGTAAAGGTCTGGATGCCTTTAGAAATACAATGCTAAATATGATGCAGATACGACATCTAGTAGATTATAACGATAGCTCCGATTGTTTCCCTGGTGTTAACATCGCTGGTGGCGTTTGTTACTTCTTGTGGGATAGGGAATATAATGGAAAGTGTAGTGTGATAAATGCAAGCAACACGGGGATTCAATCTGTATCGAACAGGCTTCTAAATGAATTTCCAACATTTGTAAGAAGTAACCTTGCGATTGATATTGTGAGGAAGGTTAAATCTAGGACTGACGACTATATGTCTAAATATGTTTGCTCACGAAATTTATTTGGATTACCAAGCAATGAGAGGGGGCATACGGAGCAATCGTTAAATGATATGGTATTACATTCTAGTAATGGCAAATCGTATATAGCCAAAAGCAAAGTGGAAAATATCAATATGGCTTCTCGCTATAAAGTTATTATTACATACGCAATGTCTGGTGGCAATAAACCTGGTAGTGACGGAAAATATCAAATTTTATCATCACTGATGACTCTTGGTCGTAACGAGGTATGTACCGAGACATATTTGGTAGTTAGTGCATTTGATAATCAAGACAAAGCTGATGGTCTTATTTCTTATTTGAAGACTAAATTTGTCCGATTCTTATTATTGCAAGCTTTGTCTTCCATACATATCACCAAAAGCAGTTTTCAATTTGTGCCGAAGCAAGATTTTAATGAGCAGTGGACTGATGAGAAGCTATACGCTAAGTATGGACTAACTGAGGAGGAGATAGCTTTTATCGAATCAATGATACGCCCAATGGAGTAAAAGTGTTATCTTTGATATAGAATCTTTAACAATTACTAATTATGGGAAAGAATAGTTTATATCACTACACTACACTTGAAGGACTACATTGTATATTAAACAATAATATCGATGATAAATTAACATTTCACGCCACTCATATTAGGTATCTAAATGATATGAGTGAATATGTGTACTACCAAAATTTGTTGTGGAAATCTTTTAAGAAACAAAAGATAAATATAGATAAGGTAGCATTCAATAATTTTGTATCATCATTCGATATGTTCTCTGACCCTTTTGTTATTTCACTTACTGAAAACGCAGATTATCTTCCAATGTGGCATATGTATAGTAGAAATGCGACGGGGGTTGTTTTAGAGTTCGATAAGGAAGAATTGGAAAGATATATTCGTGGTTATGCACGATTAGGAGTATGTAATTATAAACCATACATAGAAGAGGATTTGGGATATTATGCTGATGCTATATCAAAAATGAATAAACACCATAAAAATATCTTTGATATTATGCGACTATATAGTTTGGAAATAAAAGACAATATGGTATTACACAAATCCCCTGATTATAAGTACGAAAAAGAATGGAGAATATATTCTCGGTCGAATGAAATTCGTACAAAGACTTCAAATGGACAAATCAAACCATATGTGGAAATAAGGTTACCCGTTACTTGTTTGAAATCCATTAAAATAGGACCTTGTATGCCAAATAAGGAACAAGAATTACAAGCGATTAAGTTCTTGTTAAGCACAAAAGTAAAAGATGCTTACAGTTTACTACAAGGAAATATAGCCGAAGAAGTTAAAATTACTACTTCTAAAATCACAAGTTATAGAAATAATATGTAGCCTATGCCAACCAACTTCTTTCCACGCCGACCTGAGGCGAACCCAATGATATATGCCTATGAGGATAAAGCATATCCTGGGCTACTGAAAGTGGGCTACACAGCCATTGATGTACAGAAACGTGTAGCACAACAATATCCAACACTGCGACCTGGTGCATTGCCCTACCGCATCGTGTTAGAAGAGCCAGCGATGCGTGGTGACGGAACATCGTTCACTGACCACGAGGTACATCGTGTGCTTCGCCAGATGGGTATTCGCAACCCCGAAGGTGAGTGGTTTGAGTGTGGAATAAAGGAGGTGAAGGCGGCGATACGTGCAGTACGCACACCATCGGAGATTGACTTTGCACGCACCGAAAGCTTCGGTATGCGTCCAGAGCAGCAACGTGCAGTAGCAAAGACCAGCCAATACTTCATAGCCTATCGTGAGGAGAACAAGGGTCGTACACCACACTTCCTTTGGAATTGCAAGATGCGTTTCGGTAAGACATTCGCTGCATACCAGTTAGCAAGGGAGATGGGATGGAAACGAGTATTGGTATTGACCTTCAAGCCCGCTGTGCAGAGTGCCTGGGAGGAGGATTTGCGCACCCATATAGACTTTGAGGGGTGGCAGTTCATATCCCGCACAACAGGGCTGACATACGAAACTGCGGACAAGAGGCGTCCCATAGTATGCTTCGGCTCGTTCCAGGACTATCTCGGCAAGAGCAAGGCGGGAGGTATCAAGGCTCATCACGAGTGGGTACACGCAATCAACTGGGACTGCGTAATCCTTGATGAGTACCACTACGGAGCGTGGAGAGATAATGCCAAAGACCTATTCGAGAACGAGGATAAGCGTGAGCAAGCCTACGCCCAGGGTGAGGGTATGGACTACTTCGATGAGGGTGATATGCCTATCACAACGGGTGCATACCTCTATCTCTCTGGCACACCTTTCCGTGCAATCAATTCGGGAGAGTTTATCGAGGAGCAGATATTCAACTGGACATACTCCGACGAGCAACGAGCAAAAGCGGAGTGGAACGATGCCAATGGTGATAATCCCTACGCTGCATTGCCTCGTATGGTGATGATGACATATCAGTTGCCCGATGAGTTGCAGATGGTAGCATCACAAGGTGAGTTTAATGAGTTCGACCTCAACATATTCTTCTCGGCAGAGGGTGAGGGAGATAGCGCCCGTTTCGTATATGAAGATGAGGTGCAGAAGTGGCTTGACCTAATTCGTGGTGCATACACCGAGAACATTGTATCGGATTTGAAGTTGGGTAAGCAACGCCCTCCAATGCCATTCTCCCACGCACCGCTACTTGCATCGCTGACGCACACATTCTGGTTCTTGCCATCGGTTGCCTCGTGCTGCGCAATGCGCAATCTGCTCGCAGAGCGTCAAAACAGGTTCTATCACGACTACAATGTAGTGCTGGCAGCGGGAACTAAGGCTGGTATCGGTATAGATGCTTTGCCTCCTGTTCACAAGGCTATGGGCAACCCTATGGAGACAAAGAGCATAACCCTTTCGTGCGGCAAGCTCACAACGGGTGTATCGGTGAAGCCCTGGTCTGGTATCTTTATGCTCCGTAACTCGTCAAGCCCTGAGACATACTTCCAGGCAGCATTCCGTGTGCAGACGCCGTGGACAGTACGTAACGTAGAGGGTCTATCACCCAACAAGGTGGACATCTTGAAGGAGGAGTGCTATGTGTTTGACTTCGCTCCCAACAGAGCGTTGAGGCAGATTGCCGATTATAGTTGCCGTCTGAATGTTGAGGAGAGCAACCCAGAGAAGAAGGTTGAGGAGTTTATCAACTTCTTGCCTGTGCTGGCGTATGATGGTAGCTCGATGAAGCAGATAGATGCAGCGGGCATACTTGATATAGCAATGAGCGGTACATCAGCAACACTCTTGGCCCGTCGCTGGGAGAGTGCCTTGCTTGTGAATGTAGATAACGAGACTCTGCGCCGATTGATGGGTAATGCAGACGCTATGGCAGCGTTGATGAGCATAGAGGGCTTCCGTAACCTCAACCAGGACATTGAGACCATCATAAACAAGTCGGAGAAGGTCAAGAAGGCAAAGAAGGAGACAGCCGATGAGGATATGACCAAGGAGAAGAAGAAGGAGCTAACCGATGAAGAGAAGGAGTACAAGAGCCTACGCAAGCAGATACAGGAGAAGCTAATCAAGTTTGCGACCCGTGTGCCAGTCTTTATGTATCTGACCGACTACCGAGAGCGTAGCCTGAAAGATGTAATCACTCAGTTAGAACCTGGTCTATTCAAGAAGGTGACTGGACTATCAGTGAAGGACTTTGAGTTGCTTGTGTCACTTGATGTGTTCAATTCGGCACTGATGAACGATGCAATCTATAAGTTCAAACGTTACGAGGACTCGTCACTGGAGTATGTTGGCATCAATCGCCACGCTGGCGAGGCTGTTGGTCTATACGATACGGTGCTATCCCCATCCGACTATCAGCAGACATTTGTTAACCAGGCTAACTAAAAATGAAATCGGCAGTCACCTTGTGAGTGGCTGCCGTTTGTGTTACTTAGTACGAGATGTTAAGAATCTCATCGGGATTACCTAATGTAATCGGTCTCTCCTGAACCCTTGACTTGCTTAGTATATCCTGGTACATCAGGCCAGGATATGGGGTTGGAGTAATTGAGAACTCTTTACCATCAATATTGCAGATGAGCGAATCAATTATATCCATATCTGCTTGGTCGGGATGGGAAGTGAGGTGATAATTAACAAATGCGTATATATCGCATCTATCATCTTCATAGTAGTTCGTATCATCTCCGTAGGCTTTACATCGAGCCTGGTCGTGAGGTGATACATAGGAATATCCTTCCTTAAACTTAACCTCTATGCTTAGGCTTTTGTCCTCCGCATTGACAAACTCTCGGTCTTTCTCATAGAATACGTGTATCGCACCATTTTCCTCGATGTGATAAATGTTCATCTGTTCACGAATCATCCAGTGATTCGACTGACTCAATAGGTCATACAACTCTTTAATATCAGCTGCTGTCTTTTTCATATTTTCTTTATTTTATCTGATAATTATTTTACTGAGCTTAATGCTCTTTACTAAAACATAAGTTTTCGATTTTATTTTTCAAGAGTTATTTCACAAAACGTGAAATTCTTTTTAACTTTTTAATCTTTTAGGTTATTGTGCTACAAAATAGCAAGGTATAAGTGCCTATATCAAAGATTAAAAAGTCACATAATTAAAATGATACAATGCCGAACAAGACCACTATCTCCATAAGCAACTTTCGGAGCTTATCCTTGATACTCACGCTCGGCGATGAGGAGAGCTTAGTGAGTAACTGTCTGTATGGTCTCATTGCTTGGGATAGATGTGTGCCAGGTGATTTGTATCGTCGTATTACGGCCTCAATTTTCTCTAGACTGGTGTCGTAATACTTCAAGAATGCCAGGTTCTTTATCTCGCTAAGCGAGTTGCAATTTTCTTCAGCATCTGTGTCGAGGATAGCGGAATCAAGGAACTCAAAAAAGGGATTAGCAGTGCTGTTTAAGACGGAATGAAGAGCTGTTGAGGATATATGTAGACACTGCCGCAGTTGCTCTTTGCTATTAAGGTTCATCTCGAATCTAACCTTGTTCTCAAAGACCCTTAGCATTCCTGGCCCATCCTCTACGATGCCTAAGAAGCGGCGGTTGCTGGCACGCTGGAGCTCACGATGCTTGTTATATATAGTTAGTCGACGCTGGAGACCTGTGGTCAGAGGACTCCTCTTTATGATGAAGTTGCCACTGATATTGCGAGCTTCGTACTTATTATAGTTGCTGATGCTCGCTTTTAGTGTTGCGGTCAGAGTCTTGTAATCAGGACAATCTATATCCTTACATACATCTGCTTTGACTACTTCTGCGTCTTCGAGTATCCTATCTGTGTTGAGTTTGCATATTCCTAAGGCGTTGATATTGGATAAACAGGTCGCTATGGTATCAGTATTGATAAGCTTGGGATAGTCGTCTTTGAGTATCTTGCCGCTAAACTCTACTACAAGCTCTCGCTCTACATAGTCCGCTTCGATGTATAGTTGATAGGGTGACCTGATAGAGTATTTTTGCTCTATTATCTGACCATCTAAGGTATTTGTGTGGAATACACTTTCATCAATATTGCTAATGTTATTAATGTCTGAGACAATCTTTAATTTATCAAATGTTAACACTTATTTTTCATATTTTTCTTCTTTATTATATTTAGATTATGTCCTTGAAAAAACAAAAACTTCACCTTGATAAGTGGTTAATGAGAGATGTTGAAATAGTCATCCATAGATGTTGGCTTAGGCTTGCTGGGCACGGAGCTCCAATACCTCTTCATTGCCTGGCTGATATGCTCTTTGTGGCTGCTGGTTTTTGCCTTACCTTTACTACTCACGCTGATTTTTTGTCTGGTTTCAGCATCCAATTCTCGATAGATTCTTTTTCTATTTTCCATAGTTATTAGTTTTTATAATAAATATAGGAAGCATAGAAAAAATAACAAGAGTAGTAGAGAAAAAAAACAATACAACGACACTAAAAATCAATATAACACACAGCGTGCACCTACTTAACCTACTCTACCCGCCCATAATTACAAGAGGGAGTTTACCGCTGCAAAGTATTGTGTAGTATGGTAGTATCAGGGGTAGGGGGCTGGCTATCTCAAATTATAAACATAACCGCCTGAGGGGGACTTTCACCCCCTATTTTTCAGCCACTCGATGAAGCGAATGATGTGCTCCAGGTCGTGCAAGAATCGGTTAGAAATTTCGATGTGGTGTCCTACTACAACAGGAGAAACAGCAATGTTTCTCCTGTTTTCGTTTGCGGGGGTCGGCCTCGAACGGCTCATATCTACAATCCCTCCAAACCTCCCTTTGATAAGGGAGGCTTGTGGCAAGGCGTTGCCTTGCATTGCTTCGCAATCTGAAACACAGCCACATAGTCGAGGAGAAATCGGTTAGAAATTTTGATATGGAGTCCTACCATAGAGGACAAATCATTAGATTTGCCCTCTTTTTTTATGGTAGCGGGGAGAGGACTGATGTCCTTAGCCCCATATACAATCCCTCCAAACCTCCCTTTGACAAAGGGGGACTTGTGGCAAGACTTTGTCTTGCATTGCTTCGCAATATAAGTAGCTGCTTCAAAGTCGCGGATAAATCGGTTAGAAATTTCGATATTGTGTCCTACTACAGCAGGAGAAACAGCAATGTTTCTCCTGTTTTCGTTTGCGGGTGTCGGCCTCGAACGGCTCATATCTACAATCCCTCCAAACCTCCCTTTGATAAAGGAGGCTTGTGGCAAGACTTTGTCTTGCATTGCTTCGCAATATGAATAGTAGCCTCAACGCAGCGCTGGAAGCTGCCAAGAAGGAGTACCAACGATTGGGTATTCCATACGTCGAGGAGGAGAGATAGAATATAGATATATGGGATCAGTCGTAAATTCCGGTGGGGGATTAAAGATATTAAGCAAATATTGTAGCTAGTCGAAAGATAAAGAAAGGTATATCAGCGACACCACGGAACTGATTTCTAAATGCCTTGACTTTTGCATTGAAACTCTCAGCCGAGGCATTAGTTGATCTATTCTCAAAGTAATTTACAATAGTAGCGTAGTTATTCTGCATTGTTTGGGTTACAGAATTGAAGAATTTGCAGTTCAGTTTCTCTACCTCCTCATACCATCGTGCGAGTTTTGTTAGTGCAACACTCTTATTACACTTGGTGTTAAATATATCTGCAAGTTTCATCGACACACCATAAGCCTCCTCTATTGCAGGATATTCTCTAAACAATATTGCAGCTCTACGCTTTTGCGAGTCAGTCCATTTGGAATGATGCTTCATCACGATATGGCGACTACGAGCAAGGAGCTGTCGGCGCGTATCACCATTCTCAAAGGTGTGAGGTAT
>JAZRRF010000036.1:0-57112 GCA_045650465.1 Alistipes sp. | reverse complement strand
TATTGGTGACTACCTCGCTAAGAAGATTCAGGCACCTAAGGTTAAGACCGACACTCCTGCGTTCGACGAGGCAGAGAAGGGCGTTCGCGCTCGTATCGAGCGTTTGTTCGCTATCAAGGGTAACCAGTCTGTTGACGATATCCACAAGCGTCTTGGTCTTATCATGTGGGATAATGTAGGTATGGCTCGTACTAAGGAGTCTTTGGAGAAGGCTATCGTTGAGATTCAGGCACTTCGCAAGGAGTTCTACAAGGATTTGAAGCTTGTAGGTAACAACGAGTCATTCAATGTTGAGTTGGAGAAGGCACTTCGTTTGGAGGACTTCTTGGAGCTTGGTGAGCTTATGGCACGCGACGCTTTGAACCGTGAGGAGTCTTGCGGTGGTCACTTCCGTTCAGAGCACCAGACTGAGGATGGTGAGGCATTGCGTCACGATGATAAGTTCGCATATGCAGCCGTTTGGGAGTACATGGGCATGGACAATGTTCCTGAGATGACTATCGAGCAGCTCGACTATGAGTTTGTACACCGCGCACAGCGTAACTACAAAGACTAATTTTTTGGCGTTAAACTTTAATAGATTGAATTATGAATTTTAAGTTAAAGATATGGCGTCAAAGAGACGCTAAGTCACAGGGTGCATTCGAGACCTACGAGGTTAAGAATATCTCAGCGGATACTTCATTCCTTGAGATGATGGACATCCTTAACAACGACCTTATCCACGCTGGTAAGGAGCCTGTAGCATTTGATCACGACTGCCGCGAGGGTATCTGCGGTATGTGTTCTATGCACATCAACGGTCATGCACACGGTCCATCTCAGGCAGTTACTACTTGCCAGATGTACATGCGTAAGTTCGAGGATGGCTCTACAATCACTATCGAGCCATGGCGTTCAGCTGCATTCCCTGTAATCCGCGACCTCGTTGTTGATCGTGGTGCTTACGATAAGATTTTGCAGGCTGGTGGTTTTATCTCAGTTCGTACTAACTCAGTACCTGATGGTAACGCTATTCCAATTCCTAAGGCTGATGCTGATGAGTCTATGGACGCAGCTGCTTGTGTAGGTTGTGGTGCATGTGCTGCAACTTGTAAGAATGGTTCTGCAATGTTGTTCGTTGCAGCTCGCGTATCTTCACTTGCTAAGTTGCCTCAGGGTCGCGTAGAGGGCGCACGCCGTGCTAAGGCTATGGTTGCTAAGATGGATGAGCTTGGTTTCGGTAACTGTACTAACACAGGTGCTTGTCAGGCTCAGTGTCCTAAGTCAATCTCTATTGCACACATCGCTCGTCTTAACCGCGAGTTCCTTGCTGCAAAGCTTCAGGACTAAGCAATTTTATAGTTGCATAATAAAGATATCCCACTTAGGTTTGCCTAAGTGGGATACTTATTTATATAGGTATCACCCATCAAAACCACTCCTTGCGATAGGTGTAGTTGTTGCGTAGTGACTCAAATTGCTCAGGGTTACTCTTTAGGGTGTCGCTTTCGGCTATAATGTCGTAGTGTTGTGGTAGTGTGTTGCATAACTCGTCCCAAGAGATAAGGCGTGGGGTGGTTGGCACAACCTCTGATGGATACCAATCTCTTATAGGTAATCCGAAATAGCTTGCTAATGCATTGACGCACATAGCTGTAGCATTTGCCTTGCCCTGCATGGAGTAGCCTGCAATATGTGGTGTTGAAACCATAGCATTGGCAAGTATATCGCTTGGAATATTAGGTTCTCCCTCCCATACATCGAATAGGTAGCGATGACCACTCTGTATCACTGCACGATTGTCTGCAACTGCACCACGCGAAGCATTGATTATTATGGTTTCGGGATGCATAAGATCGATAATATCCTTGTTTATAAGGTGGTGCGTTGTGCTATCCAATGGTGTATGTAGAGTTACTATATCGCAGTTGCGTGCTATCTCCTCAATGGTATAGAACTCGCCTCCCTCGCGCTCCTTGCGTGGTGGGTCGCACTCCATGACACGAAAGCCCCAGTGGCGGGCATACTCCGAGACTAAAGAGCCTACATTGCCAACGCCAACAACGCCAAGAGTGTAGCTCTCGGGTTGGCGATTCTCCATCAATGATATATGGCGTAATGCGCCGCTGACCCACTGTAGCACACCTCGTGCGTTGCAACCTTGTGCAGAGAATACCTCTATGCCATGCTCTTTGCAGTAGTCGAGTTCTATATGGTCTGTGCCTATTGTCGCTGTGGCAATAAACTTAACCTGTGAGCCACTAAGAAGTTTGCTGTCACACTTGGTGCGTGTGCGTATAATGAGGGCGTCAGCACTTTTTACCTCTTCGGCTGTTATGGCCGAGGATGGGAGATAGCTGACCTGAGCATATCTCTCAAGGATGCCTTCAATATATGGAATGGCTCTATCTATGACTACTCTCATTGCTTATTTTTTAGCAAATATATATAAAATATTCGAAAATATTTACTATTTTTGCATGATACTTAGGTATGTAGTAAAGATTTTAATAGGAGTATGGAGAATAAGACATTTGATCCTAACGGAACTATACCCGATAACGGTAATTACTTCGGTATTCCTCTTTCGCCTGAGGATGCTGCTTTGGTGCTTATATCTGCGCCTTGGGATATTACAGTATCTCAGCGTGCTGGTAGCTCTTATGCTCCAGATGCAATTATCGAGGCATCGCGCAAGGTGGATTTCTTTGAGCCTATGGCTCCTTATAGTTGGCGTAAGGGTATTGCCACAGCGCCTATAGACTACACCCTTCAGGATATGTCTCATCGTTTGCGTTCGGATGCTGAGCGCGTTATCAAGTTGCACGATGATATTGGTTCATTTGCCTTCGACCATTTGGTTTATGAGCGTAGGTTGCGCCGTGTGAATGATGCTACGGAGCAGATGATTGATAACATATATAATCAGTCGAAACAGTGGCTCGATAAGGGTAAGATTGTGGGCTTGGTTGGTGGAGATCAATCTACTGCCTATGGTCATATTAAGGCGGTAGCTGAGAGGTATGACAGCATAGGTATTCTTCATATAGACTCAGGTCTTGATTTGCGTGATGGCTACCGTGGTTTTGCACTTTCGAGTGATTCGGTCATGTATAATGTTATGCGAGATATCAAGGGTGTTGATAGACTCGTTGGTGTTGGTGTCAGAGCGTTTGCCCCTGCCGAATGGGAGATGGCAACCAGCGATCCTCGCATAAAGCTATTTACCGGTCAGCAGATGTGGTCGCAGCACTTCGAGGGCGTTAATTGGTCTGCGATATGTGATGATATCATCGCCGAGTTACCTGATAATGTGTATGTGTCGTTGGATATCGATGGACTCACCATAGAGTGTTCTCCACATACTGGTACATCTGTTGCGGGAGGTTTGCGTTTCCCTGAGGTGGTCTATCTCTTGGGGCGCATTGTTGACTCAGGTCGCAGAATCGTGGGCTTCGACCTTACGGAGGTGGTGCCTGACTTGGAGGATAAGACCGATGCAGCGGTAGCCTCACGACTTCTATACAATATGTGTAGCATGGCACTGAAGCATCACGATGCTCCCGATGTTTTGTAGTGGTTTAAGGAGTAAATAAAGAAATTATAGCTATGGCACTATTTACAAAATTTGGATGGGTTAAGCGTAATCATATTCTTACGCAGCAGGGTAATAACTTCTTGCAAGCACCATGGGCGGGCGGTATAATTCTTATCGCGTGTGTGGTTATCGCCATGTTGTTGGCTAACCTCCCAGCTACGGCAGAGTTGTACCATCACCTCCTTCACTTGGAGATTGGTCTCTCGTTTGGGGGTAAGCTCTTCCCTGAGGCTATGAACTTAGAGAAGTTTGTGAACGATGGCTTGATGGTGGTCTTTTTCTTCACTGTGGGTCTTGAGATACGCCGTGAGATGTCCGATGGAGAGCTCTCAACGCCTAAGAAGGCTATTCTACCTATCGTAGCAGCGTTGGGAGGTATGTTTGCACCTGCACTTATATACACGCTCTTCAATGGTGGTACTGTAGTAACAAATGGTTGGGGTATCCCTACTGCTACAGATATTGCATTTGCCATAGGTATCATGTCGTTGCTTGGCGATAGAGTACCTATATCGCTCAAGGTCTTCCTTACAGCATTGGCTGTGGCTGATGACCTTGGAGCTATCATTGTCATTGCACTATTCTACGGCGAGACTCCAAATATGTTGCTCTTGGGCATCGCCGTGCTGATAATGGTAGGCATCTACTTCATGCGTCGTATGGGTGAGTTCCGCATCATGGCATATCTTGTTCCAGCGTTTGTAGTGTGGGTGCTATTCTACTACTCTGGCGTTCATGCAACATTGTCGGGTGTTGTTATGGCGATGCTTATCCCTACGAAGCCTCGCTATAGCCGTTCATACTATCTACATAAGGCAGATGTTATAGAGAATCGCATTAAGGATGCAGATATGATTGAGGATGAGCATGAGGCTGAGGAGTCGCGAATGTATTATATGCGCCGTATGACGCAGATATCTAATGGCGCGCAGGGCATGAGTCACCGTATGGAGCATCTTTTGATGCCATATGTCAACTTCATCATCATGCCTATCTTTGCACTTGTAAACGCGGGTGTACATATTCCTTCGGCTGAGTATTTCAATATCTTTGAGTACTCGCCAGAGCTTGGCTCTATAGGCATGGGTATCTTCTTTGGTTTGGTTGTTGGCAAACCTCTTGGTATCTCATTGTTTAGCTATATTGCTGTTAAGTTGGGTGTTGCCGAGCGTCCTGCAGGTGCTACATGGAAGATGCTTATTGCTGTGGCGTGCTTGGGTGGTATAGGTTTTACAATGTCTATATTCGTGGATAACCTTGCCTTCGATAAGGCTACCCATCAGGAGTTTATTGATATGGGTAAGATTGCAATTCTTATGGCGTCAACTGTAGCAGCCCTATTAGGCTCGTTGTTTATTACGCTTGAGGCAAAAAGAGAGAATAAATAATATATTATGAAGAAGATTATATCTGTGTTTATTGTCGTGCTTATGCTATCGGCCGTTGGGTGCCAGCAGAAGCAGACCGTGGTTGAGCCACCATTGATGCAGACAAGTGCAGACTCCATGTCCTATGTCATAGGTCTTAATCTTGGTCGTAACCTTATGGGATTGGACTCATTGCTTAATATCAAGGCAGTGTGTGAGGGTGTGCGTGATGCTTACCTCTCGGAGCCTAAGCTTAATGATGAAGTTGCGCGTGCCGCCTATTTGAAGTATATGAACTACGATATCTATGAGCGCACAAAAGCCTTTGAAAATCAGTTTTTGGCAGATCTTCGCAAGCAGGATCGTAAGTTTGTAGCCACGCACTCAGGTCTTACATACAAGGTTCATACCCTTGGCGATATGAAGAAGACTATCCGTAACAACCGTGATACTATTCTTATGTGTTACCGCATCCTTGACCTTGCTGGCGGCGTTGTAGATACCACCTATCTCAAGCGCGATACTCTCCGCGTAGGTGTTGGTCAGATGACAAAGGGAGTTATCGAGGCGGCTAAACTCATGGGTAAGGGTGGTCACTTGGAGGCGTGGATACCTTCGACACTTGCTTTTGGCTCGGCGGGTTGTGACTCGTTGAATGTTAAGCCTAACACCATGCTCTATTACGAGATGTGGTTAGTAGATGTTGAGAAACGATAAACTTTGAGAATAAACTAAGTAATGAAGATGAAAAAGATTTTCTGTATGGCCATTGTTGCTATGGCTGTTGTTTCGTGTTGTAAGGTTGACAATTCAACCTATATTGATTATTCTAATAAGCGTGTTATTGACGATGCTACGGCAGAGTTCGATACACTCTCTTATGCTGTGGGCATGAACATAGGTTTGGGTCTTAAGTCGCAGCCATCGGGTCTTACATTTGATAAAGAGGTGTTGTTAGCTGGTATCAATGCAGAGATTACTAAGGAGGGTATCGACTATAAATTCTTAGATGAGAATAAGGAGGATATGAACCGCTTCACTAAGGAGCGTGTGCGTCCTGCAGCTATGGCTAACATGCGCAAGACAATATCTGGCGCTGATGCTGTGCCAACAGTAGAGATGCAAATATTCAATGAGGAGTTTACCAAGGAGCGTGTATCTGAGATGTTTGGTCACGACATTGCGGGTTATATCTTCAGCTCAGCATATCCATTGAACATGTATTGGTTCCGTAAGGCTATTGATGAGGCTTTTGAGGTGGATACAAAGATTGTTCATGACTCGCTTCTTCGTCTTAGTGTATGGCAGATGCGTGGTAGTATGATGGCGTACCACAACGATGTTCTTCCAAAATATACAGCAGAAGCATCGCGTAAGTGGCTCAACTATGTTGCCCAGCAGCGAGGTGTAAATATGATGGTTGTTGAGGATGATACGCTCTACTACCGTGTTGATGTTGCTGGTAACGGTGTTAAGCCTCGCGGTTTGAACGATACTATATCTCTTAGCTATGACCTCTACACTCGTAGCGGAAAGCTCGTTGAGTCGTTGGCTAAGCGTGAGGCTACGGTTCGTGAGGCCTTGGATAAGGCAAATATGGAGGCTGCTGACTCTACAAAGGCTCCTGATATGAAGCTTATGATGCGTATTGCGCAGCTTAACAAACAGCTCGATGGTGTTGCAAACTTGCGTATGCCTGTTTCGAAGGCTATGTTGAAGGGTATGCAGTATGCTGTTCAGAATGTTGGTGAGGGTGGTACTATTACTGCTTGGATGCCATCATCACTTGCCTATGGCGAGCGTGGTAATAAGGCAGTATCTCCTAATGAGGCTGTTGTAATGGTTATTACTCTCAAGGAGGTTAGCTATGGTCCAACCGATGAGGAGCTTGCAGCTATCGAGGCTGAGAAGCGTGAAAATAAAATTGATCGCACAGTGCCATCAAAGGATAAGGTACTTTCAAGGGATAAGATGCCTATGGCTAATAAGGTTGTAATCAATCCAGAGAATAAGGATCAGAAGGTTGTAGTTAAGCCTGTTGCGAAGTAGCCGTTATACCATATATAATTAGAGAGGGCGTTCCGCGATTGGAATGCCCTCTCTTGTCTATCTTATGTGACTATTACCGCTATTAGCGACGACGGCCACCGCCACGCTTCATATTTCTCATCTGCTTCTGTAGGCCACCACCCGCCACGGTCTTCATCATCTTGCGGGTCTGGTCAAACTGCTTAAGGAGCTTATTTACCTCCATAACCGATGTGCCTGAACCCTTTGCAATACGCTCTCTGCGGCTTGCATTGATAATCTCTGGGTTCTCACGCTCGGCAGGGGTCATAGAGTCGATGATAGCCTCAGTCTGCTTAAATGCGTCATCTGGAATATCTACATCACGAAGCACCTTACCCATACCTGGAATCATCGAAGCGAGATCCTTGAGGTTACCCATCTTCTTAATCTGAGCAATCTGGTCGCGGAAGTCGTTGAAGTTGAACTGATCCTTAATCAACTTTTTCTTTAGCTTGCGAGCCTCCTCCTCGTCGAACTGCTCCTGTGCGCGCTCAACAAGAGAAACAACATCACCCATACCAAGGATACGGTCTGCCATACGCTCAGGGTGGAATACCTGCAAAGCATCCATCTTCTCGCCTGATGAGATAAACTTCAATGGCTTATCTACAACCGAACGGATAGAGATAGCAGCACCACCGCGGGTATCACCATCGAGCTTAGTGAGAACAACACCATCGAAGTCGAGACGGTCGTTGAACTCCTTAGCTGTGTTCACAGCATCCTGACCTGTCATTGAGTCAACAACGAAGAGCGTCTCTGAAGGCTTTACAGCTGCCTTTATCTCGGTAATCTCAACCATCATTGCCTCGTCGATAGCAAGACGACCTGCGGTATCGACAATCACGGTGTTATAGGACTTCTGTCGTGCGTAGTTGATCGCGTTCTGAGCAATCTCCACAGGCTTCTTGTTCTCTGGTTCTGTATAGACCTCCACACCTACGGTCTCGCCAAGGATTTTAAGCTGGTCTATAGCTGCAGGGCGATAGACATCACATGCAACGAGCAGCACTTTACGGCCTCGCTTATCCTTAAGTTGTGAGGCAAGTTTACCAGAGAATGTTGTTTTACCCGAACCCTGAAGACCTGCGATAAGAATAACTGCTGGATTGCCCTCGAGCTTGATATCTGTAGCTGTACCACCCATAAGCTGAGCCAACTCATCGCGTACAATCTTTGTAAGCATCTGACCAGGCTTCACGGAGCGTAGCACATCCTGACCCATGGCCTTCTCCTTAACATCGTCGATGAACTTCTTTGCTACCTTATAGCTTACATCGGCATCAATCAACGCACGGCGTATCTCCTTAAGGGTCTCCGCTACATTGATATCGGTGATTTTACCCTCACCCCTTAGAATTTGAAACGAGCGTTCAAGTTTCTCGGTTAGATTTTCAAACATATCTTATTATCTTTTAATTTTCTTGTCTAAATAGCGCGCAAAGATATAGAATATATCTTAATTTTACAACTCCCACACACTCTTATACCACTCGGTCTCTACCCAATGTGGTTGTAATATGGTACTTGGGGCAGATGTTGTAACACCTGAGTAAACCTCCAAGTCGATTGGATAGTTGCCATAAGAGCCGTATGCCGAATAAAACGACTCCAAAGAGTATTTAGCAATCACGGTCTTATTTAGCTGAGTGTTGAAGGCGCTTTGTGCGTTGCTATCTGTAGCAATGGCGTTCACCCACTCTCCGAAATCATAGAAGTAGTGTGGATTCTTACCCTCGTAGGTTTGTAGTGTAGATGTTATATCTAAGCTTTTTGCACTTCTAACAACCTCCTTTGTTGCATCCCTCAAGGCCTCAATCTCGCTACAGTCATAGACCGCAACCGAACCACAACGCATCGAACTATGATACTCATCGCGGTAGTATAGGTGGTAGCTCTCGGCGGCTGCGGCGTAGTCTGTTACCATGCCATCATCCTTGAAGAGGTGGGGTAGCGTACGCTCGTAGGGGAAGCCTTTACCCATAATCTCACATGGTGAGGCGATGATGTAGTTTGCAGAGTTACGTAGCTCATAGACGGCTTCGATGCTTGACATGAAACATGCGTCAAAGAGTAGATAGTCGATATCTATGACGCTATTGTTGATGCCTTCAGCAAGTTCATCAGGGTTTACCTGTACATTGTTCTCGCCCAAGGCGCGTGTCACCTCAGCACCTAATGCAGGGACAAAGAGGGGCTCGCTATAGTTGAGTAGTGCAACGCCTCCAACGCCATTAAGCACTTCGCGTGTTATCCATCCTTGACCATGACCAGCTATGACCATACCGTATCTCTTGGCTGGCGCAGCAGTACCCATCTTATCAATAATATTGCTTATGAACTCCGTGGATATAAGCTCGTCATCAATGATGATACCCTCCTCAATAATACTCTCGAAGCACTCGCCACTCGTTAGATCGTAGCATACCTCAGCAATGTAACCCTCATTTTTTGACTCTTGACGGAAATATACCACACGATTATTCACGCCCAAGATACCACTCTTAATAGCTGCTGTTGCATCAGCGATGTTTGCCTTGAAGTAGCGATTAAGGCTTGTGCCAAAGAAGTAGAACATAAGGGTGTGATTAGCCTCCTCGGCGGGTATGCCATACTGCTTAATCTCAATATTTACACTTTTATACCCTAATGCAGAGAGGGTGATTTTAGCAGTGCGTATATTGCCACTATTCTCCTCTACGCTAAGCTTGATTATCTCATTGGACGAAGTGTCTATAGATTTAATCCAGTCGGCATTGCTGACAACACTATATTTTAACTGTTTGCCACTATCGCTTTGGTCAAACGAAAACTTAATCTCAAGATCTTGGCTCATGTGTGAGCATGGAACAGTCTCTCTTACCACAAACTCCTTTAGTGGTGCTGTGTGTTTATCCCCACATGCGCAAAGTATGACAAGTGCTACTAAACAACTAAATATTTTACAGATAATTCTCATACGCTATATCCTAATCTTTAATCGCACAAAGTTATAAAAAAGTATTGATATAACGACCATCAACAGAGATTTTTCTATTGTACGAGGCTATTTCCCTTTTGGAGTAGTAATAAATAACCCCTGAAGATGTCAAACCTTCAGGGGTAGCAATATGCTTTATCTATTTTTGAAGAGCTACTTCATCTCTGCGAAATACTTGTAGAAGTATGGCAAGGTCTCCAAACCCTTGTAGAACTGGTCAAGACCATAGCTCTCGTTAGGAGAGTGGATAGCATCTTTCGATAGACCGAAGCCGAGCAAGATAGACTTGATTCCGAGGATATTCTCGAAGCCAGAGATGATAGGAATTGAACCACCTGAGTAGAATGGTAGTGGAGTGATACCAAATGTGGTCTCTACAGCCTTCTCTGCAGCCTTGTATGCTGGAAGGTCGGTAGGAGATACATATGGTGCGCCACCATGCAAGAACTCAATCTTAACCTTAACGCTCTTAGGTGCAATGCGCTTAAAGTGCTTCTCAAAGAGCTTTGCAATCTTCTTGAAGTCCTGGTTAGGAACAAGACGCATAGAGATCTTAGCGTATGCCTTAGATGGAATTACGGTCTTAGTACCCTCGCCTGTGTAACCGCTCCAGATGCCGTTAACATCGAGTGATGGGCGGATACCTGTGCGCTCCATTGTTGTGTAGTCAATCTCACCTGCTACATCGCCCAAGTCGAGAGCCTTCTTATACTCCTCCAAAGAGAATGGAGCCTTGTTCAACGCCTTGCGCTCAGCCTCAGAGAGAATGCGTACATCGTCATAGAAGCCAGGGATGGTTACACGGCCAAACTCATCGGTGAGTGATGCTACAAGCTTAGCAAGAACATTTGCAGGGTTAGCTACTGCGCCACCAAACAAACCTGAGTGCAAGTCCTTATCTGGACCTGTAACCTCTACCTGCATATATGTCAAACCACGCAAACCTGCAGTGATGGTTGGGGTGTCAAGACCAATCATTGATGTATCAGATACAAGGATGATGTCTGCCTTGAGGAGCTTCTTATTGTCTGCACAGAACTTGTATAGGCTTGGTGAACCAATCTCCTCCTCTCCCTCAAGCATGAACTTAACATTACATGGCAATGTGTCGGTAGCCACCATTGCCTCGAATGCCTTGGCGTGCATATAGAGCTGACCCTTATCGTCATCAGCACCACGACACCAGATGCGACCATCCTTAATCTCTGGCTCGAATGGGTTGGTCTTCCACTCATCAATTGGGTCCTCAGGCATAACATCATAGTGACCATACACGAGTACGGTCTTAGCCTTAGGGTCGATAATCTTCTCGGCATATACCACAGGGTTGCCCTCTGTAGGCATAACCTCAGCGCGGTCAGCACCCGCCTTTACAAGTGCTGCTGCGAGCCACTCGGCGCAACGCACCATATCCTGCTTATGTAGCGATGGCTGTGCGCTGATTGAAGGGATGCGAAGAAGGTCGAAAAGCTCCTCCAAAAAACGCTCCTTGTTCTTGTCGATGTATTCAGTTGCTAGTTTCATAGTTGAATAGTTTTTAAGTTGTGATTATCTAAAATTATGCTTTGCAAATTTGTTCTATTTCGGAAATAAAGCGCTTAGCCAAACTATCCGCCTCAGCCATGGTCTTTGCCTCGGTATAGATGCGGATGATAGGCTCTGTATTTGACTTGCGGAGGTGTACCCAATTCTCGGCAAAGTCAATCTTCACACCGTCAATATCGTTGACTCTTTCGTTTGAGTATCTTGACTTTATGGTCGATAAAATCTTATCGACATCAATCTCTGGTGTAAGCTCAATCTTATTCTTCGATGCATAGTATGCAGGGTAGCTCTTTCTAAGCTCCGACATGGTTATATCAAGTCCTGCAAAATAGGTCAAAAAGAGAGCAACGCCCACCAAAGCGTCACGACCATAATGTAGCTCAGGATAGATGACTCCACCGTTACCTTCGCCGCCGATTACTGCGCCTGTCTCCTTCATCTTTGCCACAACATTCACTTCGCCAACGGCTGCTGCAGAGTATGAGCAACCCTCGTAGCGAGAGGTCACATCGCTGAGTGCGCGCGACGACGAGAGGTTTGATACGGTGTTACCCTTGGTGTGGCGTAGGATATAGTCGGCAACGGCAACCAAGGTGTACTCCTCAACAAACATCTCGCCATTCTCCATGACAAACGCCAAGCGGTCAACATCTGGATCGACAACAACGCCAAGGTCTGCGCCCTCGCGGCGTATAATCTCTGAAATCTCGGTAAGGTTCTCTGGAAGTGGCTCAGGGTTGTGAGCAAACTCGCCTGTAGGCTCGCAATTAAGCTCCACAACATCGCAACCAAGCTGGCGTAGAAGCTCGGGGATGACAACGCCACCCACCGAATTTACAGCATCAACGACAACCTTAAACTTGCGCTTGCGCACAGCCTCCACATCCACCAAAGGTAGTGCCAATACCTGCTCAATATGCTTTTGATTGAAGTCCTCTCTAAGAATAACTTTGCCTATGTTGTCGATGGTAGGGTAGTTGTACTCCACCTCCTCGGCAAGAGCCAACACCAGCTTGCCCTCCTCATCATTAAGAAACTCACCTCGCTCATTTAGCAACTTCAAGGCGTTCCATTGGCGCGGATTGTGCGATGCTGTGATGATGATGCCACCATCGGCCTTGTGTGTTATTACAGCCATCTCGGTGCCTGGTGTGGTGCAAAGACCAACATTGATAACATCCACACCGCAACCAAGGAGCGTACCCTCAACTAATGAGTCAACCATCTCGCCAGATAGGCGTGCATCACGACCGATAACCACGGTGATGCGCTTCTCTGGGTGCTTAGCCTTGATTAGTCGCGAGTAGGCTGTTGTGAACTTAACAATATCAATGGGTGTAAGGTTCTCAGACTGCATGCCACCTATGGTGCCACGGATACCTGATATCGATTTGATGAGTGTCATACTATATCCAAAAATTATGGGTTGTTAGTTAAAAAACGCTATAAAAGTTTTGCTATTTCTGACAAAATTACTAATTTTACGCGAATATTAAAAATATAATGAGTATAATTTATTGCAATATATGAGAACGATACCATCTTCTGAGATGATAATCAATGGTGATGGCACTATTTTCCACCTTCACCTAAAGCCTGAGCAGTTGGCTGATATTGTTATACTTGTGGGTGATCCTGGTCGTGTGGCGATGATTGCGGAGTATTTCGATGAGAGAGAGTGTGAGGTCTCGAATAGAGAGTTTCTCACCGTTACAGGAACATATAAGGGTAAGCGTATGACAGTTATGTCAACAGGTATCGGCATCGGCAATATTGATATTTGCGTTGCGGAGCTCGATGCCCTTGCAAACATAGATTTCCATAGTCGTCAGATTAAGGATGCTTTTCGTCAGTTGACACTCGTGCGTCTCGGTACCTCGGGAGCCATACAGCAGGATATCGAGGTGGGGGAGGTTATCTTTGCTAAGACCTCGCTTGGCTTTGATGGTCTGTTATCGTACTATGCTGGGCGCGACTCGGTGTGCGACTTGGAACTTGAGAGAGCATTTGTGGAGCATACAGGTTGGTATGAAAAGCTCCCTGCGCCATACTTCGTAGATGCAGATAAGCAACTTTACGAGCTATTCAAAGACTCCGCACGCGAGGGTATAGCCATAGCTGCCCCTGGCTTCTACGCACCTCAGGGTCGTTGGGTGCGTCTGCAACCACATGATCTCAAACTCAACGAGAAGATTGTGAGCTTTAAGTTTGGTGAGCGTCGCATAACAAACTTCGAGATGGAGGGCTCGGCACTTGCGGGTCTTGCAGCACTCATGGGACACCGCGCAGCAACGATATGCACTATCATCGCTCAGCGCGTAGCCAAAAACGCCTGCACGGATTACAAACCATTTGTGCGCCGTATGATTGAAATGGCGCTGGATAAGTTATCTACTTTGTAAACGAAAATATAAACAAAATAAAACCAAAAAAACTATGAAATTTACTGTATCAAGCTCTGCGCTTTTGTCGCTACTTGCAACAACTGGTAAGGTTATCAGCAATAAGAACACACTCCCTATTCTCGACTACTTCCTTCTTGAGCTTAAGGAGAATGAACTCACAGTTACAACATCCGACCTTGAGACAACGCTCGTGGGTCATCTTAATGTTGAGAATGTTGAGCGTGAGGGTATGATTGCTGCGCCAGCAAAGCTTATGCTTGACTCATTGAAGGAGTTTCCTGAGATGCCTCTTGAGTTCGATGTTAACGATACAACATGGGAGATCAAGGTGCGTTGGGCAAGTGGCTCGCTCTCTATTCCTGGTGCGAGCGCTGTGAGCTACCCAGCCATGCAGACTATCGGTGCTGAGCGTAAGGAGATACTTCTCGATGTAGATATGCTAATCTCGGGTATCAACAAGACAATCTTCGCCACTGCCGATGATGAGCTTCGCCCAGTGATGAATGGTGTATATTTCAACTTTGAGGAGGGTAAGGTGACATTCGTGGCTACTGATGCTCATAAGCTTGTACGCTCTGTTGCTGAGTGCCCAGATGTGGACTTCAACGCTTCGTTCATCCTGCCTAAGAAGCCAGCAAACCTATTGAAGGGTGTGCTTCTAAAGGAGGAGGAGCCTATCCGTGTATCGTTCGATGCTAAGAATGTATCTTTCGAGCTTAAGAATCATAAGTTCGTATGTCGCCTTATCGAGGGTAACTATCCTAACTACAACGCTGTAATCCCATCATCAAACCCTAATAAGGTGCTTGTGGATCGCGTGGAGCTTGTAAACGGCATCAAGCGTGTGGCTGTATGTTCTAACCCAACAACAAACCTTATCCGCATGGATATCGCTAACAATCGCATCAGTCTTGCAGCTCAGGATATCGACTTCTCAGTATCGGCAAACGAGACTATCTCATGCAGCTACGACGGTCAGCCTGTAACAATTGGTTTCAAGTCAACATTCCTTGTTGAGATTCTCTCAAATATTGATAGCCCAACAGTAGTTATCGAGCTTGCAGACTCAACACGAGCAGGTGTATTTAAGCCTGTATATGATGATAAGAAGGCTACTGAGGTGTTGATGCTTCTTATGCCGATGATGATCAACGCTTAATTTCTTGTGATAAGGGGTCATCTTTGGTGCTTTGCTTGTCTGAAAAATGCTCATTTACTTCAAGTAAACTCCGCTTTTTCAGCCTGCGACAAATCCCCAAATATGACGCCCTTCTGACAAGAAATTGTGTCGTGGAGCTAATTACGGTACTCTGACGCAGAGATAACAGAGACCAGAGAGACCAGAGAGACCAAAGAGAAGTTTCGGATAAATATCGGACAAGGCTTGAACAAATCTTAGATAAGGCTGATTCCGTCCTCGCTTTCTTCCTTTCCGTCTCTTTTGTCCCTTTTGTCACAAAACCAACTTATACTAAAACTTGTAACTTAAATTTTGAATCTATGAAACGACTACTCAGAATATTTGTTGCCTTGCCACTTTTGTTTGTGGCGTGTGAGCAACCTAAGGAGTCGGAGGTTGAGGTTAAGCCTCCAGTGTTGACACTTACATCCGAGTCTATGCTATCGTTTAGTGACGAGGGTGGTGTGGGTATTATAGAGTACACTCTCGAGAATGAGGTTGAGGGTGCTGAGTTCACAGCTGAGAAGGATGCAGAGTGGATCTCGGAATTTTCGTTTGGTGAGAATATAGCTTTCAGTGTTCTGCCAAATGATGGCGTTGAGCGCGAGGCTACCATAACCATTAAGTACGATGTTGCCTCTATGGAGATTACCGTAAAGCAGGAGGCCGTGTTCGAGGGTTACAAGCTAAGCTACGGCATAGGTACATACTATCTCCCTGGTGCTATAAAGGAGGCTCCCGAGGTGCATAACTACTATGTGACACTTGCTACGGTGAACGACTTTAGTACCTATCTCCCTGATAACTCATATTTGGAACTTGACTTCTATGCTGCAACTGGAGATGCCGAGAATCCAGCTATCCCTGTAGGGGAGTACACCTTGGATTTGAGCAATAGCTGCGCACCAGGAACAGTAGGTTGTGCCTACTCACGATTTATGTACTTCAACGCAGATTACATCCCTGAGGTGTGGATTCTCCCTGTAGATGGTAAGGTTGTAGTGACCGAGGAGCGCATCGAGGGCTACCTTGTCGATGAGTATGGCGATAAGGTTACATTCCGTTTCAAGGGCGATATAGCCTTGGATGTAGAGTCTGAGATTGCGGAGTATTAGAGCAACTCTAATAATGCTCAACCACTAAACTGAATAGATGATATGAATTTACAATTAAAGCGTCCAATAATATTCTTCGACCTTGAGACCACAGGTGTAGATACGGCTAACGACCGCATTGTCGAGATTTCGATGGTTAAGGTGGGTGTCGATGGCTCAAAGGTGGTTAAGACGCGCCGTATAAACCCTGAGATGCATATCCCTGAGGTGGCAACGGCGGTGCATGGCATTACGGATGAGGATGTTAAGGATGAGCCTACATTCCGTCAGATAGCCAAGTCCTTAGCGGCGTTTATCGAGGGTTGTGACTTTGGTGGCTTCAACTCCAACCGCTTCGACCTGCCGATGCTTGTTGAGGAGTTTATGCGTGCGGGTGTTGAGGTTGACTTCTCACGCCGTAAGTTCGTGGATGTGCAGACTATCTTCCACCGCAAGGAGCAGCGCACCTTAGTGGCGGCATATAAGTTCTACTGTGACAAGGATTTGGAAAATGCCCACTCGGCAGAGGCTGATACTTTGGCTACATACGAGGTTTTAGAGGCGCAGATTGAGCGCTATGGCGATATAGGTAGCACGGTGGAGGAGCTTGCGGAGTTTTCGTCAAATGGCCCTATGGTCGATTTTGCGGGTCGTCTGTCGCTTAATGATAAGGGTGAGGAGATTTTCACCTTCGGCAAGTATAAAGGCCGTAAGGTTGAAGATGTCTTTAAGAGCGACCCAAGCTACTATGCGTGGATTATGAAT
Source organism: Alistipes sp. (assembly GCA_045650465.1). Classification (GTDB taxonomy): domain Bacteria; phylum Bacteroidota; class Bacteroidia; order Bacteroidales; family Rikenellaceae; genus Alistipes. The sequence goes on along the minus strand of JAZRRF010000036.1, from coordinate 40,126 downwards.
GGTGACTTCCCGCTATACACTAAGAAGAAGATTACTGAAATTCGTCTAAGGATGAAATAGAATGAGATATCTGAGATTTCTTTACATACCCCTCTTTTTGATGTTCTCGGTGGCTGTGATGGCTACAGAGCCTACAAACATCATTATCGAGATTGAGGGTAGAAGTTACTATAAACATTTGGTTGCAGGTGGCGATACCATCTACTCGCTCTCTAAGGCCTACGGTGTCTCAGAGCAGAGCATAATGGATAGCAACGAGGGTCTTACACCATCGACACTGAAGATTGATACCTATGTGCTTATTCCTAAGGGTGGCGATGTCGTTGCGGCGAAGGCTGAGAAGGCTGAGAAGGTGGATAAGAAGAGGTTTATCTACCATAGCGTTAAGCAGGGCGAGACGATATATTCCATAGCCCGCAAGTATAAGGTGTCGGTAGCGGTGTTGGAGAGCGATAACCCCAATATTGATGTTGAGCGCATATCTCCTGATATGGAGGTTAAGGTGCGTCGCTCGGAGCGTGGCTTTGCTACGGTGGATGAGATAGAGAGGGAGCGCATGAGGCGTACAACTCAACAGGAGAGGCTCTCGGAGGGTGAGTATATGGTGCGAGCTGGCGAGACTGTATATTCGCTATCGCGCAAGTTTGGACTTAGCGAAGAGAAGTTTATGCAGCTAAATAACCTCTCATCGTATGGCGACCTTAAGGAGGGTATGGTTATTAAGCACCAAGAGGCGAGGATAGAGGTTCAGGAGGGTGTTGAACCAGCGAGAAGAGATAGTGATGAGAGTGTTATTGTGGTAGCTCCTGCCGACTCCATCGCTGTCGAGTCATCAGTTGCAGACGAACAGTTTGTTGTCGATAGCATGGTGAGTACCTTTAGAACACTTGCACCCTACCAGACTCTGCGTGCATCGTTGCTCATGCCTTTCCATAAGGATGGTAAGGTGAACCCTACGATTGTGGACTTCTACCGTGGTGTGTTGCTTGCCATGGAGGATATCAAGAATGAGGGCTACGATGTGGAGTTATCGGTGTTCGATAGTGAGGGAACAGAGGAGAGGATTCATAGTATCATGGCTGATGAGCCACTATTTCACGAGGCACAGCTTATCATAGGTCCTGTATATGAGAGCGAGCTAAGCGTGGTGTTGCCATACGCTACGGAAAATAGCATCCCTGTTATCTCACCATTGGCTGATATCGTATCGTTGCATAGCCCTATGTTGTTCCAGATGCAGGCGGAGAGCGAGAATAAGTACGATAAATTTGAGCGTATCTTCGATGGTAGCCGTGAGGTGGTTATCGTCCATACGCCATCAATTGATAAGGAATATGAGGCTAAGATGCGAGAACTTAGTGCTGGGCATGTGGTCTATGAGCTAAACTATACCTTTGACCGTGAGTCGCTGCTCTATATGCGCAACGCTGACGGCACAAATGGCGAGCAGATAGATATCACGGAGTTTATGCGTAGCTTAACAAGCAAGGCATTTGTAGTTTTGGCAAGCGATGAGATAGATGTTGATAGAGTGCTTACCACACTATCATCAACAAGAGCCTCGATACTTGGTCGTGGTAGCCTTATGGGTGACTATGTTGTGGTGGGTAATCGCCGCTGGAAGCAGATAACATCCATTGATAAGCAGACCTTCTTTAATAATAACACTATTTTCCTTGTCCCTTACCATGCTAACCGTGGAAATCGCAGTGTGGCTATGTTCGATGCCCGTTACATCAAGGCTTATGAAGCGCTGCCTACGATGTACGCCTACCGTGGCTATGACGCTGCGATGATATTCTGTCGTAAGATGTTTGGTGGCTTTGAGGACGATGTGAATGAGGTTGTTATGCCTCTTGCAACGCCATACACCTTTACCTTCAACGGAGGCTTATATGTCAACACTTGCTGGACTATGGAGCGATATAAGAGTAACTTTACAATAGAGGTTGAGTAATGGCTAATATAACTACACCGATACCCGAAAAGACTATTGAGCGACTTAGTGAGTATCGTCGTACGCTGCTTAAGTGCCATGCGCAGGGTATCACACATATATTTTCGCATGTTTTGGCTGGTATGCACGGTATCACTGCTGTGCAGGTGCGCCGTGACCTTATGCTTATAGGCTTCTCGTCAGATACCAAGAAGGGCTACGATGTCAAGGTGCTTATTGACTTTATTGATAGCATACTCTATAGCGAGCAGCCTATAAATATGGCGATTATAGGTATGGGTCACTTGGGTCAAGCTGTTACGAAGTACTTCAATGGCAAGGGTCTGAAGCTCCGTATTACCGCGGCGTTCGATATCCACCCCGACAAGGTGGGGCATGTTGTGGATAACATTCCATGCTATCATATAGATGAGTTTGAGGAGCGCGTAGATGAGCTTAATATAAGCATCGTTATCGTCTCATCGCCTACATCTGTGGCTTCGACACTCGTCTTGCCTATCATCAACGCAGGTATCAAGGGTGTGCTCAACTTCACATCGGCACCACTTAACTTTCCCCCAGGTATTGTCGTTGAGAACTACGATATAACCACACTCCTTGAGAAGGTCGCCTACTTCGTTAAGGTCGCCGAGGAGAGTAACAACTAACTATGACTATACACTACGGCTTTGAGGATATCCCACAAGGGGTTAACACTGTGGTCACTATAGGCTCGTTCGATGGAGTCCATAGTGGCCATAGAGTGCTTTTGTCGGCTGTTAAGAGCATGGCTGAGCGCCTTGGGGCTCGGAGTGTGGTTGTCACCTTCGATCCCCACCCGCGTATCGCTATGGGTAGAGCTGAGGGTATGGGTCTGCTGACAACTATCGAGGAGCGTGCCCTATTGCTCGAAAGAGAGGGTGTTGATTATATGGTCGTAGCACGCTTCGATGATAAGTTCCGTAGCCAGTCCTACGATAGTTTTGTGCGTGAGTCGCTTGTTGCTAAGCTTGGTATGGTTGGTATGATTGTGGGCTATAACCACCGCTTAGGTCGAGGTAATGAGGGAAACTATGATAGTCTAAAACCCCTCGCTTCGGAGTGTGGTTTTGAGCTTGAGCGTGTGAGTCAGCACTTAGTCGAGGAGTCCAAGGTAAGCTCTACGGTTGTGCGCGAGGCTATGCTGTGTGGCGATATGTGTGAGGTGTCGCGTCTTATTGGGGGCAGATATCTAATCCTTGGCGATGCTGTGGCGGGCTTTGTGGAGATTACCGATAACCATAAGCTACTTCCTGCATCGGGCATGTATGATGCGATTCTTACCTATAATAATATAAGATGTAGTACCCAAATCGAGATTTCGGAGCGTAGGGTGGTGTTACCTCCGAATATAAGCGGCAGAGTGACTATAGAGTTGTAGATATTCCTATAAGACTATCGTGTGAATTGCAGTTGTATTGAGTGACAAAGTAACAAAGAGACCGACTAAAAAGTAATTTTTGGTCGGTCTCTTAACTTATCTTTGTTCTCTTACTTTGATAGCACCAGCTTCTCAATCTCTTCCATCTGAGCCTTAAACTGTTTGTCGGTATCAATCATATCGGCAACGGCCTTGCAGCTATGTAGCACCGTAGCGTGGTTGCGACCACCTATCGAAGAGCCGATAACCGTAAGCGGCGACTTGGTGTGCTGCTTAGCAAGATACATTGCTACCTGACGCGCCTGAGCCACATCGCGAGTACGCTTCGAGGAGTTGAAGGTATCTATGTCGATATCGAAATAGTCACATACGACCTTAACGATATGTTCGATAGTAATCTCACGCTGCGTAAGCTTAACATAGACCTTTAGGATATCCTTAGCAAGCGAGATTGTAATCTTGCGGTTGAGGAACGAGGCGTTGGCGATAAGCGACGACAACGCACCCTCAATCTCACGCACATTCGCCGAGATATTCTCCGCAAGGTAGGTAATAACCTCCTCAGGTATGTTGGCACCCAGACGCTGAGCCTTAGCACGGATAATCTTAACCTTAGTCTCATAGTCAGGGACATTGAGGTTTGCCGAGAGACCCCACTTAAAGCGAGTTAAAAGTCGCTGCTCGATATCCTTCAATTCCACAGGTGGCTTATCCGAGGTGAGGATAAGTTGCTTGCCTGCAAGCTGGAGGTGGTTGAAGATATTGAAAAAGGCGTTCTGCGTACCTGTCTTACCCGTAAGCTCCTGAATATCGTCAATGATAAGCACATCGACCATCTGGTAGAAGTGGATAAAGTCAGTAATCTCACCATTTTTGTATGCCGTCTGGAACTGCGCCTGGAACTTGTTCATCGAGACATACAACACCTGCAATTCAGGGTGACGCTGACGCACCTCATGACCTATGGCCTGTGCGATATGTGTCTTACCCAAACCCGAATCGCCATAGATATACAATGGGTTGAAGGCATTGCTACCTGGTGACACTGCTACAGCCATACCTGCCGAGCGAGCAAGACGATTACACTCGCCCTCGATATGGTTCTCAAAGGTGTAATTCATGTTGAGCTGTGGGTCGATATTTATACGACGCAAGCCTGGAATTACAAAAGGATTCTTTATATTTGCAGTGTCGGTTGGTGTCTGAAACTTTGGTACTTGCGTAGATGCGTTTTCAACACTAGCCTGAGGACGGCGGGGCACAGCATACTTAAGCTGTATATCCGAGCCGTAAAGCTCTGATACAATGGGAAGTAGGATGCTTAGGTATCGTTTCTCGATATTCGATACGAAGCTCTCATTTGGCACACGAAGGCGCAAGACAGAGCCATCGTAGTCGATGGGACGGATAGGGTTGAACCACTTGACAAACTCCTCCTCGGTAATAGAGAGTCGAAGTCTATCAAGGCAATCCTGCCACATCTCTGTATATTTCGCCATCTGCGTCATCGTGTTCTTTATTTTGCCGTATTATCTTCCAAATTTTCATCTTTTAGAGGCGATAAATCCCAAGAAACAGCCTTTGCTACTCTGTTTCAATACTTTACAATTTAGACCTCTATTTTTGCTAAAATCGCCCTTTGCCAACACTCGGTTTTAGGTGCGTTTTGACACTGCAAAGATGTGGATAATTTTATTAAAATAAACTCAAAAATCAGTTGCAAAATTCATTTATTTTATTAGGGCATAAGAAACATATTTTTATTCCACACTTTTATATTCATCTGCGATATTTCATCTGTTTTTTGGTATCTAAATTGTAACTATATATAAACTAACACGATATAAATTTCAACTAAAAAATGGCTAAAATAGCCAAGAATTTTAGCATATTTAGTTAACTTGCTGATATAAAAGAGTGTTGTAAAAAATTAGCTGCGATTTACTTTTTTTTATAACTTTTTTTTCTTAAATTTGCATAATAGAAATTTTTCAAGAGAACGATTATAAACTATAAAAATAACTGATACAACTATGGCTAACAATTTAGATCCTCAGGTATTGAGCAAAGCGCAGGCTTGGCTCGACGGTAACTACGACGAAGCTACAAAGCAGGAGGTTCGCATGCTTATTGAGAACAACCCTAATGAACTTGTTGAGAGCTTCTACAAGGACCTTGAGTTTGGTACAGGTGGCCTACGCGGCATTATGGGTGTGGGTACAAACCGCATGAATGTATATACTGTAGGTGCAGCGACACAGGGTCTTGCCAACTACCTTAAGAAGAATTTTGCAGGTGAGCAGATTAAGGTGGCTATCTCGCACGACAGCCGTAACAACTCGCGCATGTTTGCTGAGCGTGTTGCCGACATCTTTGCATCTAACGGCTTTACCGTCTATCTCTTCGATGCACTACGCCCTACACCAGAGCTTAGCTTTGCTATTCGTGAGCTTGGCTGCCAGTCGGGTGTTATGGTAACAGCATCGCACAACCCTAAGGAGTACAACGGCTACAAGGCATACTGGAACGATGGCTCACAGGTTACCTCACCACACGATGTAAACATCATTGAGGAGGTGGGCAAGGTAGCTATGGAGCAGGTGCTCACAGGCAAGAACCCTGAGAATATTCATATTCTCGGTGAGGAGTTCGATAAGATATACCTACAGGCTATCAAGGATCTATCGCTATCGCCAGAGTCTGTGGCTAAGTACAACGACATGAAGATTGTCTATACTCCACTTCATGGCGCTGGTGTTAAACTCGTACCTCAGTCGCTTCGCAACTACGGCTTTAATAATATTATATGTGTCGAGGAGCAGATGGTATTGGATGGTAACTTCCCTACCGTGGCATCTCCAAACCCTGAGGAGCGCAAGACTATGGCTATGGCTATCGAGCGCGCCGAGAAGGAGGGTGCGGATTTCGCCATGGCTACCGACCCTGATGCTGACCGCCTTGGCGTGGCTCTACGCACAGGCAAGGGCGACTATGTGCTTTTGAACGGTAATCAGACCCTTGTGCTTCTTATGAGCTATCAGCTCACTCGCTGGGCAGAGCTTGGCAAGATTACAGGTAAGGAGTTCGTGGTTAAGACCATCGTTACATCTATGATGCCAGATGCTGTTGCTGAACACTTTGGCGTTAAGTGTTACAACTGCCTCACAGGTTTCAAGTATATCGCAAAGATTATCCGCGAGCAGGAGGGCAAGACTAAGTATATCGGCGGTGGTGAGGAGTCATTCGGCTATCTCCCTGGCGACTTCGTGCGCGATAAGGATGGCGTTGCAGCTATCACACTTGTTGCAGAGGCTGCAGCGTGGGCACGCGACACTATGGGTATCACCCTCTATGAGTGGTTGCAGCAGTTGTATGTTAAGTATGGCTTCTTCCGCGAGGGTCTTGTGAATGTTGTTCGCAAGGGTAAGGATGGTGCTGCCGAGATTCAGCAAATGATGGTTGACTACCGTCAGAACCCACCTAAGTCATTGCTTGGCTCTGAGGTAGTTAAGATTCTCGACTATAAGACCCTTGAGGAGATTGATACACGCACAGGTGAGCGTAAGCCTATCGAGGGTATCGATGAGAAGAGTAATGTGTTGCAGTGGCTTACAGAGGATGGTACAAAGGTATCAGTACGCCCTTCAGGTACAGAACCTAAGATTAAGTTCTACTTTGGCGTTAAGGCTCCATTGGCATCTGTTGATGAGTTTGACGCAACCCTTGCTGCTCTCGACCAGAAGATTGAGGACCTCAAGAAAGAACTTGAGTTATAAGCCAAATAGAAAACTGAAAGGTATAAACTAAAAAGTAAGGTATGCAGCTCATGCGTTTTATAAACATGCGCTGCATACCTTGTTTTTTAGTTCGCACCTCCTCCAAAAAAAAGTAGTTGCCAATCACAAGACTGACAACTACTCCATATAAAACTCTAAGTAATGCTACTTTGTAGCCTCCGACTCGCAATAGACGCAGCGCACGACACCCTCTACACTCTCAAAGCGTGGGCGCACAGGCTCAAGGTTTGAGATACATAGTGGGTTAGGACATTTACACTCCATAGCCGTGCCATGCTGCTCGAACACCTTGTCTGACTCCTTTTGCCACTCAAGGAGCTTTAAGATAAGTGCCATACGCACAAACTTACCATTCTCCACCTGACGGAAGTAGGCAGCGCGTGGGTCAGCATCTACATCTATGGCTATCTCGTTCACGCGAGGTAGTGGGTGTAGTACTGCCATATTCTGCTTAGCAAAGCGCATCTTGGCAGCATCCAATACGAAGCAGTCCTTAACACGCTCATACTCCTCAAGATCGGTGAAGCGCTCCTGCTGCACGCGTGTCATATAGAGGATATCTACATCGCCGATAACGCTCTCAATATCGTTTGACTCGCGGTACTCTACACCTAAACGCTCGAATACATCGCGCTTGATGTAGTCAGGAAGTGCCAACTCAGGAGGCGAGATAAGCACAAACTTGGTGTTCTCGTAGCGTGTCATCGCCTTGATAAGAGAGTGTACCGTACGACCATACTTTAGATCACCCACAAGACCTATTGTGAGATTGTTGAGTGTGCCAAGCTCGCGCTTTATGGTGAGCAGGTCGGTCATGGTCTGCGTAGGGTGGCTGTGTGAGCCGTCGCCTGCGTTGATGATAGGTGTACGCGATACCTCCGTAGCTGCAAGTGGCGCACCCTCCACCTTGTGGCGCATAGCGATAATATCAGCAAAGCAGTTGATAACCCTTACGGTATCCTGCACGGTCTCACCCTTAGATACGGATGAAGATTTGGCATCGGCAAAACCGAGAACATTACCACCAAGCTCCATCATCGCTGCGGTGAAGCTTAGGCGTGTTCGTGTGCTTGGCTCATAGAAGAGTGTTGCGAGCTTCTTACCTCGGCACACCTCGCTATACTTCTCACGGTTCGAGATGATATCCTCGGCAAGGGCTATAATCTCCGAAATCTCGTTTACCGTAAGGTCGGTAGGATCTATCAAATGCTTCATCTTTGTAGTCGTTTAGTTCGTTACTTAATCCAGCTCTCGTCCGATGGGTTGTTGCGGAACTTAAGGATGCGCTCCTTATCCTCAGCCTTGATGTAACCCTCCTCAGCAGCAACCTCTACGAGTGCATCAAGATTCGAGAGTGAGTAGTTCTTGGTGTTTGCAGCAGCGATGCGGTCGATACCCTTCTGCATGCCGTATGTGAAGATGCTCACAATACCGAGAACATCAGCACCTGCAGCGCGCAAAGCCTCAACAACCTCGATGCAGCTACCGCCTGTAGAGATAAGGTCCTCCACAACTACTACCTTCTGACCAGCCTCAAGCTTACCCTCAATCTGGTTGCCACGGCCGTGGTCCTTAGAACCTGAGCGAACATAGCCCATAGGGAGGTTAAGGATTGTTGCTGTGATAGCAGCGTGTGCGATACCTGCTGTAGATGTACCCATAAGCACCTCTACCTCTGGGTAGTGCTTGCGGATAAGCTCAGCCAAGCCCTCCTCAACATGGTTGCGCACCTCAGGAGCTGTGAGGGTTAGGCGGTTGTCGCAATAGATAGGGCTCTTAATGCCGCTTGCCCATGTGAAAGGCTGCTCAGGACGCAAAAATACTGCACCAATAGACAAAAGGTCTTTAGCTATCTTCTTCTCCATAATATCTTAGTTTTAATAGTTATACCAATATTGTTACTCTGCAAACTCACGCATGCAACGCTCGTAAGCTGCTACTGGATCATCAGCAGCGGTGATAGGGCGACCTACAACGATGAAGTCTGAGCCAATCTCCTTAGCACGCTCAGGTGTAGTTACGCGTACCTGATCGCCTACATCGCCATCCGCGAAGCGAACACCTGGAGTTACGGTCATAAACTCCTTGCCGCACGCCTCCTTAACCATCGCAGCCTCCAATGGAGAGCATACTACGCCATCCAAACCTGCAGCCTTAGCATTCTCGGCATACTTAACGATGGTGTCGTTGATTGATGCGCCGATAAGCAACTCCTTCTGCATGCGCTCCTCAGATGTAGATGTAAGCTGTGTTACAGCGATAAGGAGTGGGCGAGTGCCATCCTCGCGAGTTAGACCCTCAACGGCAGCCTTCATCATATCCACAGTACCTGCAGCGTGAACATTTGTCATATCAACATCCAAGTTGCGAAGCACGGACATTGCCTTCTTTACGGTGTTTGGAATATCGTGTAGCTTAAGGTCAAGGAAGATACGGTGACCACGAGCCTTGATTGTGCGTACAATCTCTGGACCCTCGGCATAGAAAAGCTCCATACCAATCTTTACAAATGGCTTACGGCCTGTGAACTTATCTAAGAAGTTCAAGGTCTGCTCCTTGCTGCTAAAGTCGCAAGCAATAATTACATCGCGTTTGCTCATATTTAGTATTTTTTATGTGTTATCTTATAAATGCCAAAGTTACTAAATTATATTTATATTTACAAATCAATTTTATTCCTATTATCAGATAGATTGAATATATACTAATAAAAATCAATTGTTATAGAGTTAACTATACCCTCATCTTTCTCCAATGTTTTCCCGAGACGGTCCTTGCACAAGATATCTATGAAAGTACCATTGGTAATTGTTAACTTGTCGCATATTATTTCAAATTTGCCTGACAATCGAAGGTGTCCTAAGTATTTTTCACATTTAGTGAAGATTACATAGCCATCTATGAACTCTATATCCTCTATGACGCAATCATTTTTGTCTATTACAGTTAAGTCTGGAGAGGTTATTTTATATTGATGACCTATTGTAGGTGTTTCAGCAATGGTCGAATCATATAGATCGATGTGAAATCTCAAAGTAACATGCCTATAGCTTGTGTCTTCGCACCGTAAATATCTATAATATCTAAAGTAATTATCGTAGATAGATCCATGTAAAGCGTGATTTTGATATTCTAAATAACCAATCCTAAATATTGCGTTGTCTAATTCCTTATCAGGCCAAGTAAACTCACATGATACAGTAGAGTAGTCATCAAGCCAAGGTTCGTAAAATGCGCAGGAACTAATTAGTATTGCTGATACTATTGCAATAATTATCTTTTTCATATTAAAATATCTATATTTAGTAAATATGTTAATAAGATTTGATTATAGATTTATATGTAAGAATTTATTAATTATACCACATATTAACTTGTATGTCTTCAAATGAACCATTGGCAATGGTTGTGTTATCTGCGTATCTAATATCAAAATTGCCTGATGCCTTTCCTAAGTTATGCGTTTCGTATTCTGTTATATATATGTAGCCGTCACTTACCTCGTCAAAAACTATTTCTTCACCTGTTTTATTATTACATAATGTGATTGCAATATCATTAGAATCCAATAGATATTTGTTATTAACTTCGAATAGTTGATCTTTTAGGCGTATAAAGATTTTTATCCTTGCTGTGTATGTCTTGTTCTTGCAATACAAATCTCTGGTATAGACAAGAGTATTGCTCCCTATCCAATTCCAATACATATAGTTGTCACTTTTATTAGATTGAGGCTTGCTATATAGTCTTATCTCATCTATTCCGTATGAGGGTGATGAGAGTGTCAATGACACAGTAGAGAAGTCAGATACTATTTCATTTGGATCTTCCTCACAAGCGCTGAAAAAGATTGACACACTAAGTGCCATAATAGCCATAATCAATTTATAATATCTTGTCATATCTACCTATCTGTATTACTGTTTCGTTAGTTGTATGAAAAAAGAGCAGATCCAATATTGGCTATTGGACTGCTCTTTTGAGTGGTTTAGTGCTATTTTACAATACCAATGATATCGCTTAGACGCTCGATACCAAGACGCTCCATCTCCTTTGGTAGTGCCTCGATAATCTCCTTTGATGCATATGGATTTTTGAGGTTGGCAGCGCCCACCTGAACTGCTGTAGCACCAGCCATCATCATCTCGATAACATCCGATGCTGAGCTTACGCCACCACAACCCATAACAGGGATGTTACAAGCGTTAGCAACCTGATATACCATGCGTACTGCCACAGGGAAGATAGCATCGCCAGAGAAACCGCCCATCTTGTTGGCGATCACAGGCTTGCGGCGCATGGTGTCGATACGCATGCCAAGCAAGGTGTTAATCAAACAGATACCATCTGCTCCCGCCTCCTCGCATGCCTTAGCTATAGCCACGATGTCGGTAACATTGGGGCTTAGCTTGATAAATACAGGCTTTGTGGTCACTGCCTTAACGCGGCGAGTAACCTCAGCAGCCGACTCGGGCTGTGTACCGAAGCTCATGCCGCCATTATGCACATTAGGGCATGATACATTAACCTCGATAATCTCAACCTGCTCCTCCTTGTCAATCTTTGCGCAGCACTCCTCATACTCCTCCAACGAGAAGCCACTGATGTTGGCAACGATAGGCTTGTGGAAGATTTGACGAAGATGGGGTAGCTCCTCTGCTATAACATTGTCGATACCAGGGTTTTGCAAGCCCACAGAGTTGATAAGACCTGCCGAACACTCCGCGATACGAGGTGTAGGATTACCAAAGCGAGCATCTCTTGTAGTGCCCTTGAATGATATAGCACCGAGGCAGTCAAGGTCGTAGTACTCCGCGAACTCGCGACCGAAACCAAATGTTCCTGATGCAGGAATAATTGGGTTGTCGAGCTTCACGCCGCAAAGCTCAACAGATGTGTCATAGTGCTTTACCATATAATCTCCTCTCGTTTTAGTACAGGACCATCCTTGCATATACGCTTGTTGCCATACTTCGTCTTGCATGTACAACCCATGCAGGCACCAAAGCCACAGCCCATGCGCTCCTCGAAACTATACTCGCCATCTACCTCCGTAGCGTCATATAACGCCTTGAGCATAGGTAGTGGACCACAAGTGTATAGGTAGTCGAACTTAAGTGCATTCTCGCGGATAACATCCGTAACAAAGCCCTTAACGCCATGTGAGCCATCTGCTGTAGAGCAATATACATCCACGCCCAAAGCCTTGAACTCCTCCTCGTAGAAGATCTCCGCCTTGGTGTTAAAGCCAAGGATAACCATAGGCTTCTTACCCTCCGCAATAAGACGCTTAGCGAGGTTGTAGAGAGGTGGCACACCCACACCGCCACCTACAAGAAGTGGACTCTTAGCCTCGTTCTCGGTGTTAAAGCCGTTGCCGAGACCTGTGAGGATGTCGAGCTTCTCTCCAGCCACCATGCCGCGCATCTGCTCTGTGCCACTACCCACTACCTTATATATAATAGTTACGGTCGTAGCATCGTAATCCGATACCGAAATTGGGCGGCGTAGAAACTTACCCTCAAGCTCAATATTTATAAACTGTCCCGAACGGGTGATATACTGAGTATCGCCCTCCAACACCATGCGATAGACCGCAGGTGTTAGAGGCTCGTTACTAAGTATTGTATATATACCTTTCTTATACATTGCTATTCTGCATCAATTGTAGATACACCCAAGGTGATCTCCTCCAAAACATCGAGAAGTACGCTTACGGTCTCCAATGCTGTGAAGATTGTCACATTATTCTCCACGGCGCAACGACGGATGTCATAGCCATCGAGGCGTGCGCTGTGCTGGTTGATATCTATGGTGTTGATAACATAGTTGATATGACCCTTGCGTATAGAGTCGAAGATCTCCGATGAGCCCTCGCTGAGCTTCTTTAGGCAGCGAGTGCGGATGCCATTGTCGCGCAAGAACTTAGTTGTACCGCTTGTAGCCTCAATGTTGAAACCAAGCTCATAGAAACGGCGAATAAGTGGCAAAGCACGCTGCTTGTCAGCATCGGCAATAGATACGAAGATTGTACCGTAGTTGGCAATCTTCATACCTGATGACTGCAATGACTTATACAACGCACGACGCAATGATGAGTCGTAGCCGATAGCCTCACCTGTTGACTTCATCTCAGGAGATAGGTATGAGTCAACACCACGAATCTTAGCGAATGAGAAGGCTGGAGTCTTAACATACCAACGCTTCTTCTCCTCGGCGATAACATTCGTAACACCCTGCTCCTTGAGTGACTTGCCAAGCATCACATTTGTTGCTATGTTAGCCATTGGAGTACCTGTTGCCTTAGAGAGGAATGGCACGGTACGCGATGAGCGTGGGTTAACCTCGATAACATAGACCATATCGTTGTCGTCGGCAATGAACTGAATGTTGTACAAACCAACAATGCCAATCTCCTTACCAAGACGAATTGTGTAGTCAATGATTGTATCCTTAACCTTCTGGCTTACGCTGAATGTAGGATATACGCTGATAGAGTCACCTGAGTGGATACCTGTGCGCTCAACATGCTCCATGATACCAGGGATGAACACATCCGTACCATCGCAAATAGCGTCAACCTCCAACTCCTTACCCATGATATACTTATCCACCAATACAGGCTGATCCTCGTTAACCTCTACTGCGGTCTTGAGGTAGTGGCGCAAAGCCTCCTCGTTAGATACAATCTGCATAGCGCGACCACCCAATACATAGCTTGGACGCACCAATACAGGGTAGCCGATGCGTGTTGCAGCAGCCACACCGCGCTCGATATCTGTGATAGCCTCAGCATCAGGCTGTGGAATACCCGCCTTACGCATGATAGCCTCGAAGCACTTTCTATCCTCGGCATTATTGATTGCCTCAATACCTGTACCGATAATCTTAACGCCCAAGTCAGCCAATGGCTTAGCAAGGTTGATAGCTGTCTGACCACCAAGCGATACCACAACACCTGTAGGCTTCTCCAACTCGATAACATTCATCACATCCTCCACAGTAAGTGGCTCGAAGTAGAGCTTGTCACTTGTTGTGTAGTCTGTAGATACGGTCTCAGGGTTGTTGTTGATGATGATAGCCTCGTAGCCAGCCTCGCGGATAGCCCAGATAGCGTGTACGGTAGAGTAGTCGAACTCGACACCCTGACCAATACGGATAGGACCAGAACCAAGCACTACAATCTTCTTGCGGTCTGTAACGATAGACTCGTTCTCCTCCTCGTATGTAGAATATAGGTATGGGATGTCTGAGTGGAACTCCGCAGCGCAGGTATCAATCATCTTATATACAGGGTAGATATTATTCTCCTTGCGGAATAGGAATACCTCGCTCTCGGTCATGCCCCACAACATACCGATAAACTTATCGCTAAAGCCCATGCGCTTAGCCTCCTTGAGTACATCAGTGTTGCGAACATTTGCCTTAACCACGCTCTCCATCTCAACGATATTCTTCAATTTCTCCAAGAAGAAGAGGTCAATCTTTGTGTTGTCATAAACATGCAACAAATCAACACCGCGGCGAATAAGCTCTGCAATAGCGTAGATACGGTCATCTGTGCCCTTGCGGATATATGCCAAGATGCCCTCGTTAGACATTGTGTCGAACTTCTTGTGGTAGATATGGCATACACCAGTCTCCAACGAACGCACGGCCTTCAAAAGACCCTCCTCAAAGGTGCGACCTACAGACATAACCTCACCTGTAGCCTTCATCTGAGTACCGAGCTCGTTAGAAGCATCGCTAAACTTATCGAATGGGAAGCGAGCAACCTTTGTTACGATGTAGTCCAACGAAGGCTCGAAGCTTGCTGGGGTATTAGCGATACGAATCTCGTCGAGAGTCATACCGATAGCCACCTTAGCAGTTACGCGAGCGATAGGGTAGCCACTCGCCTTAGATGCAAGAGCAGATGAGCGGCTAACGCGAGGGTTAACCTCAATGATGTAGTATTTGAATGATAGTGGGTCGAGTGCAAACTGAACATTGCAACCACCCTCAATCTTCAAGGCGCGGATAAGCTTCAAGGCGCTTGAACGGAGCATGTTGTACTCCTTAGCTGCCAAAGTCTGGCTTGGAGCAACAACGATAGAGTCACCTGTGTGGATACCTACAGGGTCAACATTCTCCATTGAGCAGATTGCGATAGCTGTATCGTTCTTATCGCGCATAACCTCGAACTCAATCTCCTTGTAACCCTTGATACTCTTCTCGACAAGCACCTGGTGAATAGGTGATAGAGCAAGAGCGTTACGCATAGTGTCACGCAACTCCTCCTCGTTGTCAGCAAAACCACCACCTGTACCACCGAGGGTAAATGCAGGGCGAAGAACTACAGGGTAGCCAATCTTATTTGCTGCCTCAACACCCTCCTCAATAGAGTTGGTGATGTATGATGGGATTACAGGCTCACCGATGCGCAAGCATAGCTCCTTGAAGAGCTCGCGGTCCTCTGCCTCCTCGATAGAGGTGAACGAAGTACCGAGAATCTCCACGCCGCACTCATCCAAGATACCCTTCTTGGCGAGCTGCACAGCGAGGTTAAGACCTGTCTGACCACCAAGACCTGGTACGATAGCATCTGGACGCTCATAGCGGATAATCTTTGCTACATACTCCAATGTTAGTGGCTCCATATATACCTTATCGGCAATATTGGTATCGGTCATAATTGTTGCAGGGTTTGAGTTCACGAGGATAACCTGATAGCCCTCCTCCTTAAGCGCAAGACAAGCCTGCGTACCTGCATAGTCGAACTCTGCAGCCTGACCAATGACGATTGGGCCAGAGCCGATAACCATTACTTTCTTTATATCTGTTCTCTTAGGCATATTCTACTCCTCCATCAATTTAATGAACTTATCAAATAGGTACGCGCTGTTTGACTCAGGGCTGCAGTCTGGTTGATACTGCACAGAGAAGATGTTATCCTCCTTAACCTCAATACCAGCGATAGTGTTATCCAAAATGTTGCGATGTGTAACCACGATAGGTGTGTTTGCAAGAGACTCCTCGTTGATGCTAAAGCCATGGTTCTGAGGTACAATCTCCAACTTGCCGTTCTCAAGGTTCTTCACAGGATGGTTAGCGCCACGGTGTCCCACCTTCATCTTCTCGTTCTTAGCACCATAGCTGATAGCTATAAGCTGGTGACCAAGGTCAACACCGAAGATAGGTAGCTTACCGCGCAAAGCCTTGATAGTCTCGCACACGACCTCCGCATCTGCAGGGTTACCTGGACCATTAGATACGAAGATGCCATCTGGGTTGAAGGCCATAATCTCCTCTGGTGTTGAGTTGTAAGGTACGATAGTTACATTGCATCCCTTAGCATTGAGCTGGCGGATAAAGCTATACTTAATACCGCAGTCGATAGCCACAACATCCCACTTGTGGTTTGGTGTGCGTGAAAACCAACGCTTCTTGCAGCTGATATGCTCCAAGAGGTTGTGCTTAGGCTCGGTGTCGCGGATAAGAGCCATAACCTCGTCGTGTGGCATGTCGAAGTCCACGATAGCTGCACGCTGTGTGCCCTCGTTGCGGATGATGCGAGTAATCATACGGGTGTCCACGCCACTGATGCCAGGAACATTCAACTCCTCAAAAGCCTCGTTGAGGGTCTTTGTGTAGCGGAAGTTGCTTGGAGCCTCACAGCACTCACGAACAACCATGCCACCCATTGAAGGGAACTTACTTTCATAATCCTCATCAGCAAAACCGTAGTTACCCATTAGTGGGTAGGTCATCACTACAATCTGCTCGGTGTAGGTTGGGTCGGAAACAATCTCCTGATAGCCCACCATTGAGGTGTTAAACACAATCTCGCATACCGCAGTGCGGTTCGAGCCGAAGCCATAGCCAGGAAACTCCTTGCCGTTTTCAAGTACAAGTTTCTTAGTAAAAGGTTTCATCTTTTAGACTTTATATAATTATTTATTTGTTTTGTCTTATGCCTTGTAAACTACATTGCCACGATGTATGGTCATTGCAATATCGCCAGTCATATCTCTGCCATCGAACATTGTAATCTTGCCCATAGAGTAGAAGTTGTTGCTATCCACTCTCCACTGCTTCTCGGTGTCGAGAAGAACAATATCTGCGCGGTCGCCGATATTTAGACCACCTTCAATGCGGAACACCTTGCGAGGGTTGATGCTCATAATGCGTACGAGATGCTCAAGTGTTATAACCCCCTTCTTAACGAGGTGTGTGTTCAACGCTGCAAAGGCGGTCTCAAGACCTACGATACCCATTGCACTATCCTTCAATCCGCGAGATTTCTCCTCTACAGAGTGTGGTGCGTGGTCTGTAGCAATCATATCAATGGTGCCATCCTTGATACCCTCTACAAGGGCAGCTCTATCCTCAGCTGAGCGAATAGGTGGATTCATCTTCCAGCGAGCATCCTCCTCGAGGTCCATATCTGTGAAGATTAGGTAGTGTGGACCTGTCTCGCATGTGACCTTCACACTGCGTGCTTTAGCCTCGCGTATTAGCTGCACTGTCTCCTTTGTTGAGATGTGGCATACATGATAGCGACAACCCAAGCGCTCGGCAATCTCTATGTCGCGCTTCACCTGTGCCCACTCGCTCTCCGAGCAGATACCCTTGTGACCATGCTCACGGGCATACTCGCCATCATGAATATAACCACCCTTGAGTAACTCTTCAACCTCGCAATGTGCAGCAATAAGAGCATCGTACTTTACCGCCTCGGTCATGGCGCGCTCCATCATGCCGTCAACCTGAACGCCGCTACCGTCATCCGAGAAAGCGCATACCTTGTCGTGCAACGAAGCAACATCGACCAACTCCTCACCTTTGCGACCCATGGTGATGGCGGCGTAGGGTAGCACCTCAATCTTGG
Organism: Alistipes sp.; assembly: GCA_045650465.1. GTDB lineage: Bacteria > Bacteroidota > Bacteroidia > Bacteroidales > Rikenellaceae > Alistipes. The sequence continues at coordinate 22,103 of JAZRRF010000036.1, read as the reverse complement.
CGTCACGGTCAATAATCTCCTGTTGTACCTTTAGGTTTTCTACGCTATCTGGCACAGGATTGAGGTTTGGCATTGGGCAAACAGTAGAGTAGCCGCCGCGTGCTGCAGCCATAGTGCCTGTTTCGATGCGCTCCTTGTAGCCATAGCCTGGCTCGCGAAGGTGTACATGAACATCGACAAAAGCAGGAGCTACCATAAGTCCTGCAGCATCAATTATCTCGTCATCTAGACCAATTTCAATGTTAGCTCCACGCTCGGCAACTACACCATCAACAATTGCGATATCCTCTATTTCGCCACCTACGATGTGACCATTCTTGATAACTATTCTACTCATTGCTCAGTATAAAAAAATAGGCGACCCAAAGAGTCGCCAATATCAATTAAAAACAATAATTCCAAATGAATTGAAACAAAGGTAATTACCACGCGATTGCTTGCTACGCAATTCGTTATTAGGTCGTATATTTATTGCCTGTTTCATACTATATTCTATATTTCGTGCAAAGATAAGAATTTTTTGCAGAAATTGCAATATGAGCCTGCGATATTTTTTAGAAAATATCACTATTTGCTTAAATTATTGTTTGACACTTAAAACTCTACAAGGAGTATTCAATCAGCTGGTTTAGCCAATCCATTCGCTAAGGTAGAAGTGACCGACTGCCCAGAAGATATATCTACCACACTTGCCGATTAACATCCAAAAGGCTGTAGGGAGAAATTTTGCTTTGTAGAAACCTAACACAATAGCGAAGATATCGCCCACGAATGGTGTCCATGTTAGCAATGCGAGAAAAGCTCCATATTTATCCACTTTTGCTCTATGCTTTGCTATTGTTTCAGGCTTGACTTTAAACCACTTTTCGAGCCACTCCAACTTGCCGAGCCATCCCATCCAATAGCCAACTATGCCACCAATCCAATTTCCTAATGTTGCGACAATTACAGTAGTTACAGGCTCTCCTCCTGCTACGAGCATACCCAGCAGTAGGACATCCGAACTAAACGGGAATATCGTAGCTGCAAGCAGTGAACCTATAAATAGACCGATATATCCAAATTCAAGAAGTGATTCCATTTTTATCTCCTTAATGTTGGGAGAGACGACCACTCTTACGCACCATCTCCCCACTATTATAACGGCAAATGTAAGCAAAATTGTGTCACTGTCAAAATAAAGACTCTTACTTTATGCTGAATGTCTCAGCGTTAAAGTAAGAGTCAGTTTTAGTTCAAGGATTACTTTTACCACTCGGTAAATTTACCTGTACCGCGGAAACGACCACTAATCTTATAACCCTTATCATCAACGCAGTTGATTGTAAAGGTGTAAACCTCATTTTCGTCTCTCTCCACCTTGATTGTTCCATCTACAAGTGGTGCAAAGTCGGCATAGCCTGCGGTCATATAGAAGGAGTTGGTCTGCATATACTGACCACCACCCATATCCTCCATGTAACCTATGAGGAAGTGCCCTGCCGAAGTGCCTGGGGTGTATGTGCCGCATATATCTGTGCCACCGCGAGGTAGCTGCAGGTCGAGCTGAAACTCGTCACCCTCCTCCTCGCCTGTCTCCAAGTCGAGGTGTTCAAAAAGATACACCGAGCAGGTGTCGTAGCTCGAATGGTAGTAGTTACCAAGGTATGCACCTACGAACAATCCATCGTTGATATCGAAATAGTAGTCACGACGGAGCGTGCTGATACCCTCAACATCCTCCTTGTATGGCTCAATTTCGAGGCTGCCCTCGTATGTGACATGGTGCTTCTTGCCATCGTCAAGGGTTATGTACGCTTCGATTTTATTCTCTGAAACTATAAGGCGTATATCCGAGAATAGTGTTGAGGTGTTGTTGTTTGTGGTGGTGGTGATAAGCTTGCTATATCCCGCATTTATGACACCTGCACTCTTGTCGTAGCCAAGTGTGTACTCACCAGTAGGTATTGTTGCAACGCCATCTACTGCTGAAACTGCCGCATATAGGTCAAAGAGATAGTACGATGCATTGTCGTAGAGATAGCCACTCTGACTTAAACCCTTATCCGAGAGCATAAGATAGTAGTTGTAGCTCTCCATATTCTCCACCTTGCCTAAGTATGAGCTACCATCAAGACTCTTAACCTTGAATGTAACATCAGCATTTATCATGCCATGTTGCATGATACTTACACTGAAGCTCTTATTCCCATACTCTACGGTGATTTTGCCACGGCGCTCCTCCTCCACATCGTTTGCAATAACGGTGTATGTGATGTTGTCGCCAATGGTGATATCTGTGATCCACTCTACGGAACTTGATACCTCGATCTTGATGCCCTTTGCAGGGTTTTCAAGGGTATAGCTTATCACACCCTCGCCACCCTCAGCCTCGAACCATATTGAGCTCTCGGAGGTAAGTGTCAACACCGCCTCCTCCGGAGATGGAGGAGTTGGTGTGTCATTGTTACATGCAGCAAAGCCCAGCAGTGCTACAAGAAGATATAGAACTTTTTTCATCGTCATGTAGATTTGTTCTTAGATACGACTACTCTGGATCAGCAGGGCGGAATGGCTCAGACATGAATACTGTAGTTGTTGGACCATTGTTGAAGCCCCAAACAACGACAACATAGTCGCTGAAGCCGTTTACGCTCTTGCTAAGCTGAGAGTTGGTTATTGTCTGCTCGCCGGTGAAGAGGCGTGGAGTGAGCTGGCTATCATACTCTGGAAGGAGGTATGCGATAAGCTCATCGTAGCTCTTCTCCTGGTCAGGGCCATAGCCGCTCACTGTGCCCACCTTCTCAACGGTTACATAGTACTGGTCGTTGTTGGTAGGAGTCACTGTGAAGTTAACCGAAGACTTGGTTAGTGCGTTGATGGTGATTGAGAACTCGTTAGATGACTGTGCAGGTGTGAGTGTTGTGAACTCCTTGAGTATTACCTCTGTTGCAAGGTTACCCTCCGCATCGATGCCGAAGATTGCGAATACATAGTCGGTGCTCCAGCGAAGCTGACCAATATCAGCAACACCACTACCTTCGTTTGTGTACCATGATGCTACAATAGCGGTGTCATAGCCATAAGATGCAGCGTCGCTCTCCCAGCCAGCATATACCTTCTCAAAGAATGCCTCAGCTGAGCCGTAACGCTCATCGAACTCAGCGCGAGTGCGGCACTCGTAGTAGTATTTGAAGTCGCTGCTTGGAGTTACATAGATATCAGCACCATTCCATGCAAGGTTTGTAACCTCAACATCGAGTGTTAGTGCCTCTGTAGGCTCTGCAGGTGTTGTGATAAGCTCGCTGAGGAATACATCGCTTGTGATGATGCGCTCGTCAGGGTTGTAACCAAATACAACAACATAGTACTCGCTCTGGGCGGCTGCCTCAACCTCCTTCTGTACGACGCCGCTGATAAGGTTGGCGTTGATGTTGCCCTCGATGAGTGATGCTGCAAGTGCTGCACCGCCATCCTCACCTACCTCTGCTGCGGTGTGTACAGCGTGGTAGTATGTGATGTTATGGCTGTTAGGTACAACGCTATAGATAATCTTGCGGTAGTTGTACTCGTCAACATAGATTGTTGGCTCGAACTCTACTGCAGGGTCTGCAGGCTTGAACTCCTCGGACATAAATACATCGGTAGTTGGACCATTCTCGAAGCCCCAAACAACAACTCTGTATGTCTTGAAGCCGTTAACACTCTTGCCAAGGTCGCTGTTGGTGATTGTCTGCTTACCTATGAAGGTGCGCTGCTCGATGGTCATGTCGTACTCTGGAGTAAGGTACTTAATAAGGTCTTCGTAAGACTTATCCTGCTCTGGACCATAAGGAGATAATACATCAATAGTCTCAATAGTCACATAGTAAGGCTCATCTGTAGTAGGCTCCACGGTGAACTCCACAGATGACTTTGTCATGGTGTCGATGGTGATTGTGAAGGTGTTTGCAGATGGCACAGGAGCAGCGGTGCGGAACTCTGCAATAGTGGTACTTGCTGTCTGCACTCCTTCAGCGTTCATGCCAAAGCAGTAGGCTACATACTCTGTATCCCAATACATGTTGTAGATGCTGTCATACTTAACATCGTATGTCTTTTCGCCTGATCGCTGTGAGTTGATAAGGTAGTACTGCCATGGGTCATCATAGCCCATATCTTTGTACTCTTCGGCAGTGGCTTTCCACTCCTCCACGCGTGCAGTAACGATACTCTCTATATCCTCAGCATATGGAGCAAAATCCTCCTTAGTCATAACGCCAAGGATATACTCCACATCCTCTGATGGAGTAACCTTAATCTCGGCATTGTTCCATGAGATATTTGATATTTCAAGAGTGATAGTTGCAAGCTCAGGTTCTGGAGCTGCTGCCTTGGCTGCCTGTGCAACCTCGATAACGCGAGCCTCAGCACCCTGATACTCTACATTAAGAGTGGTGTTGCGTGGCTCCTCAATCTCGTTTGCAGCAACTACGAAGCTGATAACACCATCGTTTGCTGTAACATCAGATATCCACTTAACATCCTCAACTACAGAGAGTGTAGTGCCCTCTACTGCGTTCTCGATAGTATAGTTTACGACATACTCGCCACCCTCAGCAGGAGCCTCGATGCTCTGCTTGTCAAGTGTTACCACAGGAGCTTTAGCTACAGGCTCTGGTGTCTCTGTGTCGGGCTTACATGCAACAAATGATAGTGCGCATATTGCCAAAAGTCCAAATAACTTCTTCATAATACCTAATAATATTTAGATGTTAATATACTCTATATTTAATATATTACTCCTGTGCTGGACGCGATGGAGTAGTAAATTCGTGGATCTTAAGACCTGTTGTAGGACCATCCTCTGAAAGACCAAATACGAATACGCCATACTCACGATTAGGGCTGAAGTACTGATTGCGGCTCTCGTGTGGCTGATATATAGTCTCGCCCTGCATGCGGAAGTCTTCGAGCACCTCCCATGACTGCTTTGAGGCGTTGAGAAGAATCTGATACTGGATATACTCTTCGTCGCTGCGACCTGTGTTGTCTGCTGTGAAGTACCAATCATACCAGCTCATATTTGTGATTGTTACATAATACTTAGCCTCAGGGTCCGAAGGGGTGATCTTTGCAGATATCGCAAACTTATTAAAGGCTGTATCCCACTCTGTTGACTCAATCGCAATGTCGAATGTTAGGTCTTTTGCTGCAGGCTTTGGATTTGTCTTGAAGTGCTTTTTGGTCATCTGTGTCTGAAGATTGCCCTCCTGGTCAAGACCATATACATATACCATATACTCATTATCCCACATCAAGAGGTTGTAGAGCGAGTCTGAACAATCGTCTGTAACACCGCTATTTAGATCCCAGCGCATAACCTCTTTCCAATCGATACCCTCCAAATCGGCATAGTACTGCCAGAAGGCGAAGTCATTCTGAATTAGGAGGTTGTCGCTGCTGTCGAACCACTCGTCATACTGAACCTTCTCCTCAATCCACCAGAAGTAGCTCATCTCTGGGTCGTTAGGCGTAATCTTAACATCGGCACTAAGACCTGTGATGTTTGAAACCTCAATTTCAAACTCCTCTGTACCATCAGGTGTTGTGAAACGCTCCGAACGGTGTAGCTCGCCAAAGATGTCTTTATTCTCGCTGTCGTACTGGAAGTAGAGTAGGCGATAGTGAGAGTGAGCGATAAGACCACCAAAGGTTAGTGTCTGCTCACCACGGAAAATCATTTGCTCTGCATTTGGACCTGCAAGTTGGTCGGCAACGATGTCTGCGTCTGCACCGCCAAGGTATTTGTAAGTGTCGGATGCTAAGCATGCGTAGTAGTAATCAACTTCTGCCGATGGGGTGATGGTGATGGTTACCATATCCTCCTTAAGTTCGTCGATTTTAACCTCGAATGAACCCTCGATAAGAGGCTTTGGAGCCTCTGGCTCCTTAGGAGTCTCAGGCTTCTCCTTGCTACAAGCAACCAGCGTTGCCATTGTAAGCATCAAGCATGTAGTAATGCTTTTGAAATTAAGTGTTTTCATGGTTGATAATGTAATTTTTAGGTTTTGTTTAGATTTAAATTCTGTTATAGTGTTAATAAGGCAAATATAGTAAAAATATCGAGATTACATAGGATTTGTAAAAAAAAAGTAAAAAAGTTGGGCTATGTCTTTTGTAGTTCAATAAAAATAGTTACTTTTGCTTGATGAAAAGTTGCTCCTAAGTGTGGAGCGCGGTGAACAAGCAGTTAACTTAAACCAAATAACTAAGTAAAACCTTTAAGATGAAGCGCATTTTGGTCGTAGGTGCCGGTGGTCAGATTGGATCTGAGTTGGTGCCATATCTTCGCTCAATTTATGGTGCATCGAATGTCGTTGCTACCGATGTTAAACACAATGCAGTTTTGGCAGAGGCTGGTCCTTTCGAGTCTCTCGATGCTCTTGATGCAAAGCAGTATGCCGAGCTTGTCGAGAAGTACAAGATTGACTCTATCTTTAACCTTGTTGCGCTTTTGTCGGCAACAGGTGAGAAGAATCCTCAGCTTGCTATGCGTATCAACATGGGTGCTTTGGAGAACTCTTTGGAGATTGCTCGCGAGAAGAATTGTGCAGTGTTCACTCCAAGTTCTATTGGTGCTTTCGGTGGTGATTTCCCACGCGATAAGACTCCACAGGATACTGTTATGCAGCCTAACACTATCTATGGTGTTTGTAAGGTAACAGGTGAGCTTCTCTCGAACTACTATCACACTCGTTTTGGTGTGGATACTCGTTCGGTTCGTTTCCCAGGTATCATCTCTAATGTAACTCTTCCTGGTGGTGGTACAACTGACTACGCTGTAGAGATCTACTACGAGGCTGTTAAGGGTAACAAGTTTATCTGTAACATCGCTCCAGATGTATATATGGATATGATGTATATGCCTGATGCATTGCGTGCTACAGTTGATCTTATGGAGGCTGACCCTGCTAAGCTTAAGCACCGTAACTCGTTCAACATCGCAGCTATGAGCTTTACCCCAGAGATTATCCGTGAGGTTGTAGAGCGTCATGTTCCTGGTTTCCAGATGGAGTATAATGTTGACCCAGTTAAGGATCAGATCTCTCGTAGCTGGCCTAACTCTTTGGATGACACTTGTGCTCGCGAGGAGTGGGGTTGGAAGCCAGAGTGGGATCTTGAGTCAATGACTAAGGATATGTTGGAGAAGGTTGCTGCAAAACTTAAGTAATCGACTTTTAACTACTCGCTTTTATAATGTGTGCTGGCTAAGTTACTACTTAGTCAGCCACTTTTTTTATGCTCCTATTGTAGCTTTTTGTCGATATTTATGGTGAGGCTTTGGTGTAATAGCGCAATAATCAAATATAATGATTAGGTTATTTGGTAAAATTTTATTATATTTGCACTATATTTTATATAAATATGCTATGAGACGATATTCTATTATAGTGGCAGTGCTATTTGCACTAACCTCATTGGCTACACCAGTTACTGCTCAGACAATAAATAAGCGTGAGCATATAAATGACATAAACACAATGTTGGAGCGTCGCCGTTGGGGTGAGGCTCGTATGGCTTTGGAGCGATTTGGCGCAGAGTTAAATCCAGTAATTGACTACAATGATGTAGTTTGGACTGAGTACTATAAGGTGCGCTGTGCTATGGAGCTTGGCGATGCCGAGGTTGAATCGGCTATGGCGACCTATTTGAAGCGTTATCCAGCCAGTCCATATCGTAATAGTGTGCAGTTTATGCTTGCATGCTATGTGTCAGATGCTGGTAATTATACCAAAGCTAAGGAGTTGTTTGCTAAGGTGGATTATGATGCTCTTACGGCTGATGACAAGGAGCGTTACGATATGCGCGTTGGCTATATTAGCTTCCTTGATGGTGAGTACCGCAAGGCTAAGCATCACTTCTTGCAGATCTCCAAGGTGTCGGATTTATATCCTCATGCTTTGTACTACTACTCATACATTGTCTATCGTGAGGGGCACTTCATTGAAGCCGAGGAGGGTTTCTTGCAGCTAAAGAAGTATGTTGGATATGAGAGTTTGGCTCCATTCTATTTGTTGCAGATTGAGTACCGCCGCGGTAACTATGACTATGTTATACGCGAGGGTGAGGAACTTCTAAAGCGATCATCGTCATCTACGCGTGCCGATATTGTTCGTGTACTTGCTGAGAGTTACTTCATCAAAGGTGATTATAAGAATGCTCTTTTGCAGATTAACGCCTATCCTGAAGCGTTGTATGGTCGTCAGGAGTTCTATATTAGAGGATACTCGTTGTATCGTATGGCGCAGTATCGTGAGGCTGTAGAGGCGCTTAACAAGGTGTGTGGTGCTGAGGATGCATTGACACAGAATGCCTCATATCACCTTGCTGATTGTTATCTAAACCTTGGTGATAAGCAGAGTGCTGCGGATGCCTTTGCTATGGCATCTTCTGAGGGCTTTGATGAGAACATTGCCGAAGATGCTCATTTGAACTATTGCCGTTTAAAGTTTGAGCTCGGTGGCGGTGTGTTCAATGAGTCTATCAATATTCTCAAGTCATACATGAAGCGCTACCCTGACTCTCCACATATTATGGAGATTAAGCAGTTGTTGATTGCTGCATTCTTCAATTCGGAGAATTATCAGGCGGCCTATGTTGCTATCCGTGAATTTAAGAATCCTGATAGAGATATGGCTGCTGCGCATCAGAAGGTAGCTGTATATTTGGCTGTTGAGGCTATTGAGCGCGACGATTGGGAACTTGCCGAGCAGTTGCTATCAGAGGCTGAGCGAATAGCTTTAGTACCGAAGTATAACGCTTTGATTAAGTATTGGCAGGGTGAGATAGCATACCACAAGGGCGATATGAGACTCGCTTCGTCGTACTACGAGGAGTATGTGCGTCGTGCGCCTAAGAGCGAGATAGAGTATCAGTATGCACACTATGGCTTGGGTTATGCCTATATAAATATGGGTAAATATGACTTAGCGCAGCAGGCATTGCAGGAGTTTGTCTATGACTATCCTGTGCGTGATGCCTTCCTCTTTGATGCACATAACCGTCTTGGAGATGTATATTTCGAGACTCGCCAGTTTGAAAATGCTCGTCGAGTATATCGTGTTTCGGCAGCATCCTATACAGATGATCGCTTCTATGCTAACTATCAGTTGGCTATGGTCGATGGTATTGATAATAGACAGAAGAGCAAGATTACTCGTTTGAAGAGTATTGTCGCAATGGGCGAAGGTCCTTATGTGGATGATGCATGGTATGAGCTTGGTCGTACCTACCTCTCTTCACATCAGTATAAAGATGGTGCAGTTACTCTTCAGAGCTTTATTGAGGCAGATAGCACTTCGCCATACTATGTAAATGCACTCTCAGATTTGGCTTTGGCATACTACAACCTCGACCGTAAGGATGAGGCACGCGAGTACTACAAGAGGGTTGTTAATTATGATCCTCAATCGTCTGCTGCTATGTCGGCTATTCGCTCCATCCGTGAGATATATGTTGCCGATGGTAATGTGGATGCTTACTTTGAATTTGCTGAGCGTAGTGGTGTGCAGAGTGATATGTCTATTGCTACGCGTGATTCGTTGAGTTTTGTTGCTGCTCGCTCGTTGTATATAAGTGGCGATTATGAGAATGCGAAGAATAGATTGAATACCTATATCGAGACCTTCGATAAGGGTTATAATCGTACTGAGGCGTTGTTCTATCTCAGCGACTGTTATGTGTTGTTGGAGAATAGACCTCTTGCTATGAAGAACATGGAGATACTCCTTGATCTTGGTCAGACACAGTACCATGAGCGTGTCTTGGAGGTATATGCACGCATATCGTTCGAGGAGCAGGAGTATGAAAAGTCTGCTAAGGCATATTTTGAGCTTTATAATACGGCACACGACCTAAAGAAGCGACAGTTTGCTTCAGAGGGTTACATCGATGCGTCGCTACGCTATTTGTCAGGTGGTAAACTAAAGGAGGCAACAGATGTTGTCCTCAAGATGAACGATGCTACGGAGTGGGCTATGCGCAAGGCTATGTTGGCTAAGGCAAACATTCTTCGTGAGGATAACAATATTGCAGAGGCTATAGGTTTGTATAAGAAACTTGCTGAGAATACAATGACTGTTGAGGGTGCTGAGGCATACTACCGTGTTGTGGAGAATGACTACAATAATGGTGAGTATGCTGTTGCGGAGGAGCGTGTTTATGCTCTTGATAGATGTGTGTCGGAGTATTGGCATGCAAGGATATTCATCGTCTTGGGAGATGTTCTTGTAAAGACAAATAATCTCTTCCAGGCTCGTGCAACATATCAGAGTGTTGTGGATGGTTATTCAATACCTGATGATGGTGTTATTGCAGATGCTAAGAAGCGTATTGCAGCAATTGGTAAATAGGTCTAACAAAGTAAAAGAAGTCAGTATATGAGACTACAAAATATATTCGTTGTGGCTGTTGCACTTGCTGCAACTCTAATGCCAAAAACCCTCTTTGCACAGGAACATAAGCATGTTGAGGTTACTACGACATATAGCACAGATATGGCTCAGGGAACCAAACTTATTGCCCCAGCCTCTGTTGCTGAAGACTCTAATCTTCAGCCAGAGATAGAGTATAGTATAAATACTGATATCTGGCAGATTAATCTCGATGATCACTATTTTGACCCTGCACGCGCGAGCTATTGGGACTATAGTCGTCCTATTAAGACATATCTACGCACTGGTTTTGGTATGCCCGGTTGTTCGGATATAAAGTTCCGCTACACCACACAAAATGTTCGTGTAGGCTACTTTAGTGTGGGATTTACTCATGATGGTAATTTCGCTGCAAGAAAGAATATTGATGAGCAGCTTACGCCTGGAGGTGGTCTAATGCGTAAGGTTGGTGAGAGTTCCGATATGCGTAATGGTGTCTCATTGGTTGCTGGAACTTTCCTTGGTAGTCAGATGTTGGAGGTCGATGCTAACATAGGCTTAGATCGCTATAATCGCTATGCTGTGCGCGATAAGGATGTTGCGGCACTTGGTTTTCAGAATGCTGGTGTGAAGGTGACATATGGAGATAACTTCTCTAACCTTTCGCGTCTCAATTTTGGTATTGATATTCATGGTGGCTATTGGGCTCATAATGCCCCAGGTGTGGGTGAAGAGAGTCATGCGTTGTCACAATATAATGCTGGTGGTGGCTTGCGCTTTGCAAGAAACTTTGGCGTGAACACCTTTGGTATTAAGTTGGGAGGCGATATGTATCAGTCGATGTACACCTCATACAATAACCTTAGAGTGAGTCTTGAGGGAGAGTATTCTCGCGATTTTGGTTTTGTGAGTCTTGAGTCTGCGCTCGGATATATGTTCGACAAGGTTAAGGATGCTCCAAAGATTTCGCACATGCCGATACTTCGTGCTAAGGTGCTCTTTGATGCGGGTATTGAGTTTGTTGTGCCATATATCGAGGCTAATACATCCATATCGCAGAACTCTGCCGCAGGTTTATATGGGGTCAATCCTTATATAGACTACAATGTGGCACAGGATGTTATGCTTGCAATGCCTAACTCTCGTAGTCATGATTTTGCTTTTGGTGCCATGGGTACACTTCTTAACACAAGCTTTACATATCGTGTATATGTAGGTCGCAGTAGCATACATGATCAACTTGTGTGGTATGTCACCGAGAATGGTAACTTTGGTGTGGCAACGACCGACAATAAGCGTATGCTCTTAGGTGCAGAGGTGGGTTACTCTCCTGTGGGTGGGTTGATGCTCACGGCAAAGTTGAATGTTCATAATGATAACTACGATTCGGAGTATAAGATTGATTCACCACGCTTCCGCGGTGAATTCATGGCTGACTATACCCTTAAGCGTTGGAGATTTTATGCCTCTGCTGATATGGTCGGTAAGCGTGAGTGGTCTGCTGTAATAGCGAGCGATGCTATGGTAGCGCCAATGACTATAGATGTTCGTGCAGGTGTGAGTTTCAAGGCTACTTCAAAGTGGAAGCTCTTTGTGGATGGCTTTAATCTTCTAAATAATAATATCTATAACTACGCCTACTATTACGCTAATGGCATGGGATTCATGGCGGGTGTGGAGATTGACTTTTAGTTGACGATTTATCATGAGTGATATTTTGCGTCGTCCTGCTACGATGTCTAAGAGAAATGCTCTTCTATGGGGTATCTTCTGGATGTTGGCAGGTGCAATCCTTGGTTGGTACTTCTCTATCGTGCCTACATCTATAGTGGGTTACACATGGGGTAGTACAGCCCTTATATCTCAAGTATTGTATGGCGTTGTCATGTGGGCATCGTTGGTCTTGCCGATGTATGTCGCTGCCCTTGTGCTAAATAGCCGAGTTGGTATGTTGGAGCTATCGGGCCGTATGCTCTTTGCTCACATGCCTATACTGTTTTTGATGCTACCTGCAATGTTTACAGATAAGATTTCCTACTCCACATTTATGTCTAATCCTTTTAATGCACAATTATCTATGCCCTATATCGTTCTTATGACGATATTGGTAGTTGTAGTTATGTCGTGGTATCTCCGTTGGAGTTATGTCGCTTTTAGTGCTGTTGTGAAGCGAAGTGGATGTGGCGTAGTTGCGCTCTTTGGAGTAGCTCTGCTTTTGTCGTATATGCTTTCGGCGCAGGTACTTGAATGGGCTATATATAATACATAGGTATAAAAAAAAGGGTAAGCTACTTATATCGCACCGCTACAACCGCATACCCTTGCTCAATTCCTTGCCTGGGGGAGTTCTGCAGGAGCTGGTCGTATAAGACTTACCCGGGTGCAAAAGTACAAAAAAAATGTATCTTTGCAAATAAAAATGTGAAAATGAAGAGAAAAATTATTGCTGTAGTACTCGTTTTTGTCCTTATAGGTGTTGTTTCTGCTCTTTGGGGCTATAAAATGTTCTTTAGTGCGGCTGTCGAGGAGAGGGTAACTGTGGTGTTACGCTCGGATGAGAGCTACGAGGAGATGACGGCAAAGGTTAAAAGTTCGTTGGTATATCCCTTCGCTTTTGACCTATATGCAAAGCGTATAAACTTGGATAAAGGTATAGAGGCTGGTGCCTACACCTTTGATAAGGGTATGACTGTGATTGAGGTTGCTCGCAAGTTGAAGTTTGGCGTTGACAATGCTGTGCGCTTGGTTATCAATAACGCTCGTACGCCTGAGGCGTTGGCATCGAAGGTTGCTATGCAGATTGATGCTGATTCGGTGGAGATTGTATCAGCTCTTAGAAATACGGACCTAATCGAAGAGTTAGGCTTTAATAGTGCTGAGGCGATGTTCTCGATATTTATCCCCAACACCTATGAGGTCTATTCAGATATTGCACCCGAATCGTTTGTTCGTCGTATGAAGGGTGAGTCGGATAAGTTCTGGTCGAGCAGTAAGCGTAAGGATCAACTCGAAAAGTTGGGCATGACACCATTTGAGGTTATGATCTTGGCCTCTATTGTGCATGAGGAGACAAATGTTAAGGAGGAGATGCCTCGCGTGGCAGGTGTATATATCAACCGTTTGAAGCTCGGTATGCCCTTGCAGGCAGATCCTACGCTAAAGTACGCTGCGGGAGATCCCACAATTCGTCGTGTGCTTGATAAGCATAAGGAGATAGAGTCGCCCTATAATACATATAAGTATGCTGGCTTGCCACCTACGCCTATTGCTATGCCAGATATGGCGGCTATTGAGGGTGTGCTGAATTATGAGAAACACGACTATCTCTACTTTTGTGCGCGCGCCGAAATGGATGGTCGTCACAACTTTGCACGAACACTGAGGGAGCATAATCGCAATGCTCAGGAGTATCACCGTGCGCTTGATAGAATGAAAATTAGATAGAAGAGTTATGAATAGAGATTTTTGGTATGATGTGTTGCGCTCAGGAGCTATCTTAGGCTTTGTTATGGCGCTATCTTTTCTTGTAGAGCGTTATCTATTGGCATTTAGTGATATGGCGCTACTTAAGGCATCGGCAATTTATTGCATCGAGTGGCTAGTAGCTTGCGGAGTATTTATTTGGCTTTTGGTGCGTTTTACTCGCCGTAGAGCAAATGCTGCTGATCCAAAGATGGGTTTTCCATACTCACTTGCTTTGTCCTATATCCTTTTAATCTCAATGCTTGCGGGTGTTTTGGTTGGTGTAGCAGATACTGCCTATATCTCGGCTATGGGCTATGAGAACTATGTTGTAGGTCTTGTTGACCGTATCGAGCAACTTAAGGAGATGTATATCTCTATGGGCGTGTCCGCTTCGGAGATGGGTATGTTTGATGAGTTTGCCTCGCAGCTACGCTTCGTTGAGCAGCCATCCATGTGGTTAAATGTGATAAGTAAGCTACAGAGCTACATGGTTTTTGGTGGTCTGCCAGGCTTTATCATTGCAGGTGTTGCCTCTCGCCGTCCATCTTTTGGCGAGCCAAAGGATAATCAGTAAACTACTATTATGATGAGTAATAAGTTGGATATATCGGTTGTTGTGCCACTCTATAATGAGGAGGAGTCGTTGCCTGAGTTGATGCAGTGGATTGATAGGGTAGCGCACGATAATAGTCTTAGCTATGAGGTTATCTTTATTGACGATGGCTCAACAGATAACTCATGGAGTGTTGTTGAGAGTCTTAAGGAGCAGTATTCGACAATCAAGGGTATAAGTTTTCTTCGTAACTATGGTAAGTCGGCAGCACTATACGAGGGCTTCAAGGCTGCGCAGGGCGAAGTTGTCTTTACCATGGATGCCGATTTGCAGGACTCACCCAATGAAATCCCTGAGATGCGTCGTATGATATTGGAGGAGGGGTATGACCTTGTATCTGGTTGGAAGAGAAAGCGTTATGATCCTATCGGTAAGCGTTGGCCAAGTAAGTTCTTCAACTTTACAGCTCGCATCGCCTCGGGTATCAAACTCCACGATTTTAATTGCGGACTTAAGGCGTATCGCCGTAAGGTGGTTAAGAGTATTGAGGTCTATGGTGAGATGCATCGCTATATTCCTATCCTTGCCAAGCACGCTGGTTTTAAGCGTATTGGCGAGAAGGTTGTCGAGCATCATGAGCGTAAGTATGGCGTCTCGAAGTTTGGCTTGGAGCGCATGGTTAAGGGTTACTTAGACCTTATCTCCGTGTCTTTTATGTCGCACTTTGGTCGTTCGCCAATGTATCTCTTTGGAGGTCTTGGAACGCTTATGTTCCTCTTTGGCGGTGTCACTACGGTGTGGATTATTGCCAAGAAACTTATCGCTCAGACCGAAGGTCTTATGTGGCGTGGTGTCACCGAGCAACCACTCTTCTACTTGGCTCTGTTGGCTATTGTGCTTGGTGTTCAGCTCTTCCTTGCTGGCTTCCTTGCAGAGTTGATTAACCGCCGTTCGGTGGATAGAAATAACTATCAAATTGATAAAACTATATAGCGTAAATTATTAAAGTAAAATATTATGATTCAGCGTATTCAATCACTCTACTTGCTTGTTGCGACCATTCTTATGGGTTTGACATTCTTTGCACCTGTGGCATCATTTACTGTGGCTTCGGGTGATATCTATAACCTCACTACATTCTCGCTTAGCTCTGCTGAGGCTTCACAGAGCACGATATGGATGGGTATCTTGATGGTTATTGCCACAGTGTTACCTTTGGTTACAATCTTTCTCTTTAAGCGCCGTATGCTTCAGGTGAGATTGTGCGCTGTGGAGATTGTATTGTTGCTTGGTTGTATAGCCTTTGAGGCTATCTACTTCTGGCTATCGGGTGCTAATGCCTTGGAGCAGTTGGTTGTTGAGCATCGTCACTTGGGCTGGGCAGCTATCATGCCTGTTGCCTCGTTGGTGTTTGTAGCTTTGGCTGCTCGTGCAACATTCCAGGATGAGATTACAGTTCGTTCATTTGATCGTATTCGCTAATGAAGAGTTTCGAGACTAAGATTCGTGTGGAGTATCACCACACCGATCAGATGGGTATTGTTCACCACTCGAACTATATAAAGTTTTTCGAGGTTGCCCGCACAGAGTGGTTGCGTGCAGCTGGTATGACCTATGCCGAGATGGAGCGTAGGGGGGTAATGATGCCTATTGTGGATGTTCAGATTAAGTATCGCCAGCCAGCATACTACGATGAGCTTATCACCGTGCGTGCTGAGGTTAAGGAGATGCCTATGGCGCGTATTACCTTCTTGTATGAGATAAAGGGTGAGGATGGTCGAGATATTGCATCGGGACTCACAACCCTCGGCTTTATAGATAAAGATAGCCGTCGTCCTCAGCGCGCCCCACAGTGGCTTCTTGAGGTGGTGGAGAGAGAGTTAAACGAGTAGATATATGGCTAAGGTTGTCGATTATCTCAATATGGTGAAGTTCTCGCACACGATCTTCGCCATGCCTTTTGCGCTTTTGTCATTCACATTCGCAGTTAAGGGTTTACCTGAGGAGCACCAATCGTTGTGGTGGATATTGCTCTGTGTGCAGGTATTGTTGTGTATGGTCTTTGCCCGCAATGTGGCTATGGGCTTTAACCGCTGGGCAGACCGCTTTATAGATGCTGATAATCCGCGTACAGCAGAGAGAGAGATTCCGGCAGGTAAGATATCACCTAAGCAGGCTGTGTGGTTTGTTGTTATAAATGCTACATGGTTTATCTTTGTGGCTGCTACAATCAATCCGCTTTGTGGTTGGCTCTCACCTGTGGCGTTGGCAGTCGTGATGTTCTATAGCTACTGCAAGCGCTTCACTTCGCTTGCACATCTTGTACTTGGTCTATCACTCGGTATAGCTCCCGTGGGTGCTACCATTGCGGTGTTGGGTGAGATCACTCCCGAGAGTATTGTTTTGGCGATAGGCGTTATGTGTTGGTCGGCGGGCTTTGATATCATCTACGCCTTGCAGGATGCGGAGTTTGACCGCCAGAGAGGTCTGCGCTCTATTCCGTCACGCTTCTCTGCGCGCAACTCACTTATAATAAGTGCCCTGCTTCATATTGTGAGCATATCGTTCATCGTGCTCTATACAACCTATCAGCCTCAGTCATGGCTCGCATGGTTGGGATGTGCTATGTTTGCAATTATCGTAGCCTCGGAGCATATCTTGGTTACCCCAACAAAGCAGCGTAACATAGGCATCGCCTTTGGAACATTCAACGCCTTGGCAAGTGTTGCGTATAGTGTGACGCTTATCTTGAACTTGCTTATCTTCTCATAGACGATGTGGGTTGGTGTCGCCTTTCTCTCAGCCCTGATGCTGGGATTGTATGATGTTGCCAAGAAGCGCTCCTTGTCGGGTAATGCTGTTGTTGCAGTGCTTTGGTTCAACACCCTTATATCGTCGATACTCTTCTTGCCCGTTGTTATAGATGCAGAGTTCTCGCTTGGTGCTTTCGATGGTACGATGCTAAGCTACGAGCCAGCCTCTATGTCGAGTCATCTTTTAGTGGCTACCAAGGCGGTGATAACACTATCTTCGTGGATATGTGGTTATTACGCTATGAAGCACCTGCCACTATCTATCGTTGGCCCTGTAAATGCTACGCGCCCTGTTGTTGTGCTTATGGGTGCGGTGCTTATCTTTGGCGAAAGACTCAACGCATGGCAGTGGTCGGGCGTTATCCTCGCTCTTGTGTCGCTCTATCTCCTCTCGCGTAGCAGTCGCAAGGAGGATGTGAGCTTCTCGAGTAAGTATGCCGTAGCGATGTTCGTTGCTATGCTGCTTGGTGCAGCGAGTGGACTCTACGATAAGTATATCATCTCGGAACATTCGCTTGATCCGCTCTTTGTACAGAGTTGGTTTAGTATCTATCAGCTCGCTATAATGAGCGTTATAGCCCTTCTGATATGGCTGCCACGCCGTGCTACAGATAGGTTTCATTGGTCTTGGGCAATACCTCTTATCTCTATCTTTGTATCGCTTGCCGATTTTTGCTACTACCACGCTATAGATATGGATGGCTCGATGATTGCCGTTATATCTATGATACGCCGCTTCTCGGTTGTTGTATCGTTCCTCTGTGCTGCACTTATCTTCGGCGAGAAAAACCTAAGAAGCAAGGCGTGGGATATGTTCCTGATTCTTGTAGGTATGATTTTGCTGGCTATAGGTAGTGTTTAGCGGGTTGCTACTATATATTATAGGGGTTATCTCAACTATTTTTGAGGTAACCCCTATTTTTATTGTAAAATTATTTGGAAAATAGAAAAGTTTTGTTGTATCTTTGTGATATCAAAATGATATTACTTTAACAACTAAAAATTATAGCGTATGAAAAACTTTACTTACAAAGGTTGGAAGATTAACGGCTTTGTTATGTTGCTCGTTGATTTGCTTATGTGGGGTGGTGTTGCCTACTTGGGTTACTATCTAAGTACTCCTGAGGCTAATCTTGCTTTGGGTATCACTGCTCTTGTTGTTCTTGCTATTTTGGCTACGATTACTCTTGCGGGATTTATGATGCTTGAGCCTAATGAGTCACGCGTGTTGGTATTCTTTGGTAACTACCGTGGTACATTCTACGAAACAGGTTTCTGGTGGGTTAATCCATTTATGGCGGCTAAGCAGCTATCATTGCGTGCGCGTAACCTTAATGTTGACCCTATCAAGGTTAATGATAAGGCGGGTAACCCAATTATGATTGGTCTGGTTGTGGTATGGAAGATTAAGAATGATGGTGCGTATAATGCCGTATTTGAGATTGATGCTCCAACAGTGGTAGGTGCAAACACATCCAATACCCGTATGAATGTCTTGGAGAACTTCGTTGCTGTGCAGAGTGACTCGGCATTGCGTCAGGTTGCGGGTATGTATGCCTATGATGAGAATACTAATAGCGAGCAGGGTGGTGTTACACTCCGTTCAGGTGGTGATGAGATCAACGACAAGCTTACAGATGAGCTTAACGAGCGTTTGTCTATCGCTGGTATCGAGGTTGTAGAGGCTCGCCTTAACTACTTGGCATATGCCCCAGAGATTGCGGCTGCGATGTTGCGCCGTCAGCAGGCTGATGCGATTATCTCGGCACGCGAGAAGATTGTTGAGGGTGCAGTATCTATGGTTAAGATTGCTCTTGAGCGTCTATCGTCTGAGGATGTTGTGGAGCTTGACGAGGAGCGTAAGGCAGCTATGGTGAGCAACTTGCTTGTGGTGTTGTGTGCTGATGAGGCGGCACAGCCTGTGGTGAATACAGGTACTCTCCACAACTAATTCGTTAATTCTAAGGATTTAATTATGGCTACGAAGGAGTCAAATACACGCAGCTTTGTACTTCGCGTTGACGGCGAGACGATGGATGCTCTTGAGAAGTGGGCAGCCGATGAGTTTCGTTCGACCAATGGTCAGCTGCAATGGATTATAGCCGAGGCGTTGCGCCGTAGTGGGCGCAAGCCTCGCGCTAAAAAAACGAAGGAGGGGATAAAGGATGAAAAGGAGATATAGCGTATGGCGTTTGCGCCTTGGAGGTTATCGCTCGGAGGCTATGCGCCGTTTGGGCAAGACTCCAGATGAGGGTAAACTTCAACTCGGTGATATAGTTATATGTTGCTCGTTGTTGGGTCTGCTAAATATTGATATCCTGCCAGAGAGTGTGCCTTATGGAGAGAGTATTATGCTCATCGTAACATCGTTGGTTGTGTTGCTTGGTATCTTTATCGACCTACGCCGTATGGCACCACGCCCTTGCTGGGGCAAGGCGATGTGGGCAACGGGAATGATAGCGCTCTTCTGGTCTGTGCTTCCTTGGGTGTTGCTCGGCGGAGATAATGTCAAGGATATGACACCGCAGCTTGCCTTGCAGCTATCTCTGTCGTCACTCTTTATGTGGTTGGTCTTTGGTGTTTGTGCTTTGCGCTATCGCTATATCCGTCGTCGCTCTGAGCAGGAGATTGCCCTTATGCGTATGAGAGAAAGACGCCGTAAACAAATAGTCTATTAGTATGAATTCGGAATTGATTGTTGGTATTATCGCTACGGTTGTAGTTTTGGTATTAGCCTTGTTGGTGATGTTTGGTTTGGGAGATTTCCTTATTTCGGGCTATAACACAGCATCCGAGGAGAAGAAGGCATGCTATAACCTACCACGATTAAGAGTTGTTACCAGCCTGGCGGTTATCGCTATCACTGCTTCGGTGTGGGTGTGTATGCTTCTTAAGACAAGCGAGATGGTTATTTTAGCGGTGACTTTGGTGTGGGTTGTGATTATGTTTATTTTGGATAAATTTTATGTAAAAAAATAGAGATTATGAGAACAAATCAAGAGATTAGACAGGATGTGTCTGCTATGCTTAAGGGTAAGTGGAGCGTGGCGGTGTTGGTGGCCTTGGTATTTGGTGTTATTGCATCGTTTACAAGTTGTAGCTTCCCATTAGTATTGTTTGTCTATGCTCCAATGTCATTGGGCTTTGTGAAGATGATGATAGGCTATGTGCGTGGTACGCAGAGGATGGAGGTAGAGGGTATCTTCTCTGCATTTAACTCAACATACTATTGGAAGAGTATGGGCTTGTACCTTCTTCAGGGTATCTATACCATTCTTTGGACATTGCTCTTTATTATCCCAGGTGTCGTTAAGTATTGCTCATACTTCTTTGCCCCTTACATCCTTGCGGATAACCCAACGATGACCGCCGAGGAGTCTATCTGCCGCAGTATGCAGATTATGGAGGGCCACAAGATGCAACTCTTCTTAATGTTGCTCGGCTATACTGCTTTGGCTATGCTGTCGTCCATACTTCTCTTTATCCCAATGCTTTGGATTATGCCATACTATCAGGTGACCTTGGTAAAGTTTTACGAGGAGGTAAAGCACTCTGTAGCTTAGAGTATTCTAAATCATTTTATTGTTATAACCGTCTTTTGCTTTTTGCGAGAGACGGTTTTTTGTTATTTGCGAAAATTTTTACTACTTTTGTCTAATATTATCACAACGCATATATTAACTATTACACAATACTATGAAAAAACTATTCTTGCTACTTGCCCTTATTGGTATTGTTGCTGTTGGATGCTCTAAGGATGATGCCGACAAAGGCAACGACAACAAAACAGAACAACCTAACGAAAACGAGGGTGGTAATGAGGATGATATCCCTGAAAATATCTTCTTTGGTCTTGATAAGGAGAGTGTTACCATTTCTCCAGATGGCGGAAGCGTAGATGTTATCGTATATAGCAACTATAAGTGGGAGATTTCGGGCACAAGTGATTGGTGTACACCATCAGTAAATGGCGGTGATGCTAATGAGGATGGTCAGAAAGTTAGCTTCTCTGCTGATGTAGCCTATGACGATAGAGAGGCTACCTTCTGGTTCCGCTGTGCTGATGAGAAGATAAAGTTTGTTGTTTCGCAAAAGTTAAAGGAGGTTATTATTCCAGATGCAAAAAATACTTTCAATATCCCTGCTGAGGGTGGCGTTGCTGTTATCTCTTATCAAACCACTGTTGATTGTGATGTTATTATCCCAGAGGAGGCACAAGATTGGATAACTATAGCTCCTGCAACACGAGGCTTGGTTAGCGAGAATATTAACCTTGATATTTCCGAGAATACAACCTATAGCGCACGCACAGCAGTTATCAAGGTTGTTGCCAAGGATAATGCCGAACTTGCTATTGAGTACACTATCAACCAAGAACAGAACGATGCTATCTTGGCAGATGAGAATAATACTTTTACCGTTCCAAGCGCGGGTGGCGAGGTTGTAATAAATTATCAAACAAATATTGATTGTGAGGTTATTATCCCAGAGGAGGCACAAGATTGGATAACTATTGCTCCTGCCTCACGAGGATTATCTACATATAGTACTACACTAAATATTGCAGAGAATACAACCTATAGCGCACGCACAGCAGTTATCAAGGTTGTTGCCAAGGATAATGCCGAGCTTGCTGTTGAGTACACTATCAACCAAGAGCAGAACGATGCTATCTTGGCAGATGAGAATAACACCTTTACCGTTCCAAGCGCGGGTGGCGAGGTTGTAATAAATTATCAAACAAATATTGATTGTGATGTTATTATCCCAGAGGAGGCACAAGATTGGATAACTATTGCTCCTGCCTCACGAGGATTATCTACATATAGTACTACACTAAATATTGCAGAGAATACAACCTATAGCGCACGCACAGCA
>JAZRRF010000035.1:0-9561 GCA_045650465.1 Alistipes sp. | reverse complement strand
CTATTTAATTATTTTTTCTTTCTTGAAATAATAAACTTAGAGGTTGTCTTCTTTGGGTTACGAGTCTTCTTACCCTTAGCCAACAATCCCTTGCCTGAACGTGGGTGACCACCTGATGCACGACCTTCACCACCACCCATTGGGTGATCAACTGGGTTCATTACAACACCACGGTTGTGTGGACGGCGTCCCAACCAACGCTTACGACCTGCCTTACCAGAGCTCTCAAGGTTGTGATCTACATTAGACACAACGCCAACTGTAGCGCGGCAAGTTACGAGTACCATACGAGTCTCACCTGAAGGCAACTTGATAATAGCGAATTTACCCTCGCGTGCCAAAAGCTGAGCATACGAACCAGCAGAGCGAGCCATTGCTGCACCCTGACCTGGGTAGAGTTCAATATTGTGAATCAAAGTACCAAGTGGAATCTCTGAGAGGAACAATGTGTTACCAACCTCAGGTGCTACACCTGTACCGCTGATTACTGTCTGACCAACCTGCAAGCCGTTAGGAGCAAGGATATAGCTCTTCTCGCCATCTGCGTAAACAACCAAAGCAATACGAGCTGTACGATTTGGATCGTACTCGATTGTCTTTACGGTTGCTGCCATACCGTCCTTCTGACGCTTGAAGTCAACATTACGATACATCTGCTTGTGACCACCGCCGATGTAACGAACTGTCATCTTACCGCTGTTGTTACGACCACCTGTGCTCTTCTTAGGGCTCAAGAGTGACTTCTCTGGAGTAGAAGTAGTGATCTCAGCGAATGTACCGATGATCTTATGTCTCTGACCGGGAGTTACCGGCTTAAATTTTCTTACTGCCATCTCTTCTCAAAAGTTTAGATGTTACTGTAAAAATCAATCTGATCACCGGCCTTCAAGGTAACAATAGCCTTCTTGAAGTTGTTGGTGCGACCCTGAAGCAAACCAGCCTTTGTGTAACGGCTCTTCTGCTTACCCATGTAATTGATTGTGTTGACATCGGTAACGGTAACATTGTAGAGCTTCTCTACAGCGTTACGAACCTGCAACTTGTTAGCTCTAACGTCAACGATAAAACCGTAACGGTTCAGTTTCTCGCCCTGAATCGTCATCTTCTCGGTCAAAATAGGCTTAATTAGTACTTCCATTTTTGAAAATTTTTAAGCTAACATTACATTGATTACATTCTCTGCGCCCTCTACCAAAACTACCGCCGATGCGTTCATAACCTCGTATGTATTGAGGTTCTGTGCCAAGATAGGCTTCACCGATGGAATGTTACGGCATGAAAGCTGGAAGTTGACGTTCGTCTCCGGCAAAACGACCAACACCTTCTTATTCTCTACCTTAAGAGCCTTAGCAATAGCAACTACTGCCTTAGTCTTAGGAGCCTCCAAAGCAGGATTCTCCAAAACCTGGATTGCACCAGCCTGAGCCTTGTAGGTAAGCGCGCTACGACGAGCAAGCTGCTTAAGCTTCTTGTTGAGCTTGAAGCTGTAGTCGCGTGGAACAGGACCGAATACACGGCCACCACCTGGGAACAAAGGTGACTTGATGCTACCGCAACGAGCACCGCCAGTACCCTTCTGACGCTTAAGCTTGCGAGTTGAACCAGCAACCTCGTTACGCTGCTTTGCCTTGTGAGTACCCTGACGCTGATCAGCCAAGAACTGCTTTACGTCGAGGTAGATAGCGTGGTCATTAGCCTCCACGCCGAAAACTGCGTCTGAAAGGACTACCTTACGACCAGTCTCCTGACCTAATGTGTTTAATACTGCTAATTCCATACTACTTCTCAATTGTTAAATAAGAACCCTTTGCTCCTGGAACTGAACCCTTCACCAAGATGAGGTTGTTCTCGGGAATTACCTTTACGACCTTAAGGTTGAGAACCTTAACTGTCTCACCACCCATCTGACCTGGAAGACGCTTACCAGGGAAAACGCGTGATGGATAAGATGATGCACCAAGCGAACCTGGCTTACGCTGGCGGTTGTGCTGACCGTGAGTCTGACCACCTACACCACCGAAACCGTGACGCTTAACTACACCCTGGAAGCCCTTACCCTTAGAGATGCCTGTTACATCTACCCAGTCCTCCTCAGAGAACATCTCAACTGTAAGGCTATCGCCAAGGTTCACCTCTGGCATACCCTTGAACTCAACAAGCTTGCGCTTTGGGGTTACGCCGGCCTTCTTGAAGTGACCTAACAAACTCTTGCTGGTGTGCTTTTCACTCTTGTCGTCATAGGCAACCTGAACCGCCTCGTAAGAGTCCTTCTCAACGGTCTTGATTTGCGTAACTACACACGGACCAGCCTCGATAACAGTGCATGGTATGTTCTTACCCTCGGCACTGTAAACGGAAGTCATTCCGATTTTTTTTCCAATTAGTCCTGACATTGTACTGTCTAATTACTGTTTGTTTGTTAATAGTGAATTATATACCTATATATTATATAGGGGTTGTTCGGCAGCGGGGCACCCCCTTTCGGGGCTGCCCATACCCGAACGAAAGTTTATCAAACCTTAATCTCTACCTCTACACCTGAAGGCAACTCGAGCTTCATCAAAGCATCGATAGTCTTAGGAGTTGATGAGTAGATATCGATGATACGCTTGTAAGTGCAGAACTGGAACTGCTCGCGTGCCTTCTTGTTAACGAAGGTTGAACGGTTTACAGTGAAAATCTGCTTGCGTGTTGGAAGTGGCACCGGACCGCTAACCACAGCATCAGTAGCCTTCACAGTCTTAACGATCTTCTCAGCTGACTTATCAACGAGGTTGTGGTCGAAAGACTTCAACTTGATTCTAATTTTCTGATTCATATCTAATCTCCTTTTTTTACTCTAAATCCTTACGTCTGCCGCTCGACTTCTCGATGATCTCCTTTGCAAGGTTTGCAGGAACCTCCTCGAAGTGAGAGAACTCCATTGATGATGTTGCACGACCAGATGAGATGGTACGCAATACGGTTACATAACCAAACATCTCTGAAAGTGGTACGCGAGCCTTAACTACACGAGCTGTACCCTTAGACTCCATACCCTGGATCTGACCACGACGCTTGTTCAAGTCGCCGATGATATCACCCATGCTCTCCTCTGGAGTTACAACCTCAACATTCATTACAGGCTCCATGATTACTGAACCTGCCTTTGGAGCTGACTGACGGAAACCGTTACGAGCACAAATCTCGAATGAAAGCTGATCTGAGTCAACTGGGTGGAACGAACCATCCTTCAAAGTAACCTTCATTGCGTCGATAGTGTAGCCTGCCAAAGCACCGTTTGCCATTGCTGACTCGAAGCCCTTCTGAACAGCTGGAATGTACTCCTTAGGTACATTACCACCCTTAACCTCATCAACGAACTGAAGACCTGTAACACCCTCGTCTGCTGGACCAATCTCGAAGATGATATCAGCGAACTTACCACGACCACCAGTCTGCTTCTTGAACACCTCACGGTGCTGAACAGTCTGAGTAAGAGCCTCCTTGTAGTTAACCTGTGGAGCACCCTGGTTGATCTCAACACCGAACTCACGACGAAGACGGTCAACGATGATATCAAGGTGAAGCTCACCCATACCAGAGATAATTGTCTGACCGCTCTCCTCGTCTGTACGAACAGTGAAGGTTGGATCCTCCTCTGCAAGCTTTGCAAGAGCGATACCGAGCTTATCAAGATCCTTCTGAGTCTTTGGCTCAACAGCAAGACCGATAACTGGCTCTGGGAATGTCATCTGCTCAAGTACGATTGGTGCGTTCTCTGCTGTAAGAGTATCACCGGTGCGGATCTCCTTGAAGCCGATAGCTGCGCAGATATCACCTGCCTCTACGCGCTCCATAGGATTCTGCTTGTTTGCGTGCATCTGGTAGATACGAGAGATACGCTCACGCTTACCGCTACGCGCGTTATATACATAAGAACCAGCATCCAAAACACCTGAATAAACGCGGATGAAGCACAAACGACCTACGAATGGGTCAGTAGCAATCTTAAACGCAAGACCGCAGAATGGGTCATTTACAGATGCCTGACGCTTCTCCATCTCGTCAGTCTTAGGGTTGATACCCTCAACTGCTGGAACATCCAATGGTGATGGAAGGAATGCCATAACATAGTCAAGGAGCTTCTGAACACCCTTATTGTGGAATGAAGAACCACACATCATAGGTACCAAAGTCATGTTGATGGTAGCTACGCGGATAGCAGCGATAAGCTCCTCTGGAGTGATTGAATCTGGATCCTCGAAGAATTTCTCCATAAGAGCATCGTCAGTTGCAGCAACCTCCTCGATAAGCTTTGCACGCCACTCTGCAGCCTCAGCCTGCATGAAAGCAGGAATCTCCTTGATCTCAAAGTTATCGCGTACAGTCTTGTCATCGTAGTAGTACAATGCGTGGTTGTAGATAAGGTCAACGATACCCTCAAACTTATCCTCAGAACCGATAGGCAATACTACTGGAAGAGCTGTTGCACCGAAGTGCTCCTTAATCTGGGCACATACAGCGAAGAAATCTGCGCCTGTACGGTCCATCTTGTTTACGTAACCAATACGAGGAACATTGTACTTGTCTGCCTGACGCCATACGGTCTCAGACTGAGGCTCAACACCACCTACTGCACAGAATGTTGCAACAGCACCATCCAATACGCGAAGTGAACGCTCTACCTCTACAGTAAAGTCAACGTGTCCTGGGGTATCGATCAAGTTGATCTGATACTGGTTACCCTGATAGTTCCAAAATGCGGTAGTAGCAGCAGAGGTGATGGTAATACCACGCTCCTGCTCCTGAACCATCCAGTCCATGGTGGCACCACCCTCGTGAGTCTCACCAATCTTGTGAGTCTTACCTGTATAGAAAAGGATACGCTCAGAGGTTGTTGTCTTACCGGCATCGATGTGAGCCATGATACCGATATTACGAGTATATTTAAGATCTCTTGCCATCTTGGTCTATCTATTTTAGAATCTGAAGTGTGCAAATGCCTTGTTAGCCTCTGCCATACGGTGCATCTCCTCCTTACGCTTGAAGGCAGCACCCTGCTGGTTGTAGGCATCTACTATCTCTGCTGAGAGCTTCTCTGCCATTGACTTGCCCGAACGCTTGCGTGAATAAAGGACAAGGTTTTTCATGGAAATCGAAACTTTGCGCTCGGGACGAACCTCCGTTGGAACCTGGAATGTCGCACCACCGATACGCTTTGACTTTACTTCGACCTGAGGTGTGATATTCTCAAGAGCCTGTTTCCAGATCTCAATTGGAGATTTATCAGCATCCTTCATCTTCTTGCCTACCAACTCCAACGCATCGTAGAAGATTGTGTAAGCAATACTCTTCTTACCATCCAGCATAAGATTGTTCACGAAACGAGTAACCTCTACATCGTTGAACTTCGGATCCGGAAGTAGAATTCGCTTTCTTGGCTTAGCTTTTCTCATTGTTACTTGCTAAATTAAATAAATACAATTCCTAAATTTCTTTTTACTTCTTACCCTTAGCTGGAGCTGCTGTCTTGCCAGCCTTTGGACGCTTAGCACCATACTTAGAGCGACGCTGACGACGACCGTCAACACCTGCTGAATCGAGGGCACCGCGAACCAAGTGGTAACGAACACCTGGAAGGTCCTTTACACGACCACCACGAACGAGCACAATTGAGTGCTCCTGCAAGTTGTGGCCCTCGCCTGGGATATAGGCATTGACCTCCTTGCCATTTGTCAATCTAACACGCGCAACCTTACGCATCGCTGAGTTTGGCTTCTTTGGAGTTGTTGTGTACACACGAGTACAAACTCCGCGACGCTGAGGACACGCAGCGAGGGCTGGTGACTTACTCTTCTCCACCATGCTCACTCGTCCATTTCTTACAAGCTGCTGAATTGTTGGCATCTCTTAAAAATTTTGTCCTTTTAATTTTTTGTTAACTGTTTCAATTTCCTTTCCGAAGAAATTGCCCGCAAAGATACTCATTTTTTTTGAAACACAATATATATACAGACTTTTTTCGCACAGATTTGTTGAAAAGTCGCGATTTTGCGATAGAATTTACTTATCATTTTTTATAAACCATAATGGTTTATTTATGGATTTTGTGTTATATGGCTGATTATATGCATTTTACATAATTTTGACCGATTTAGCATGGGCAGCAATAGCAAGACAATCAATGCAATAATCTATATAGAACAATATTTTACAATTATTCGCATAACTGAACTAAAACTCATCATACAACATCAAGGAGACTAAGAGCACTAATACACACATTGATACGCCACTCACGACATCAACAATAACAAGTAATATATTCGCCACAACACAAGGCTTAATAACCCGCATCCAAACCGTAAACGCACAAGGCGAAGAGAGACCAAGGAGGAGTATTGCAATAACGCAGACAGATTAAAAAAATAAGGACGAGCGTCTTCACAGATGGCTCGTCCTCCAAAGTTAGGTTAATGAGAATTTTGAAATCGATGGGTACAAGGTGTGTCCATGAGAATAAATCGAGATGTGATACCCATCAACTCTGTTTGCTTTGCAAAGGTAAGCAGAATATTCCGCTTTTGCAAATATTATCACAAAAAGAGATTATCAAAATATAAAATATTTATGCAATATGTATCAAAACTACAACAATGTAACGAGTGCCGATGCAACGAAAACCAAATAGGCAAAGGTCGCTGTGAGGACATCAACCTTAATAAAGAACTGGGGCATTACAACAACCATTATAAGCATCAGAGCAACGACTAAAGCGGGCGAGGAGAGAGGCGCAACGAGAAGCATAGCCACGAGCATTATCTGCAACGCCACAAGCAAACGCCACACAACGCGAGCCGCATCTGTAAGCGTCACCCTAACACTAAAATAGGAGATTATACTACATATATCGAGAAGAAGCATAACACCCAAGAAGATTAAACGAGGGAGTGTAAGATACTCAACAACCGCATCATGCTGCGCGAGTGTATTCACACTCCATATCCTCATACAAGCCACATCGAACTCTCCACCTAAGAGCCATGTAACATAACAATAGAGCAGTGTTGGCAAGGCCACACCAGCGACAATAATAATCAGCTCACGAAGCGTTCCTCTAACGAACATTAACACCACTGAGACAACCACCACAATAGGTATTAAGGCGCTATCGACAAGAGGCATAGCTCCCAAAGAGAGCATTGCAGTGAATAGATATCCAACGCGAACATTTGCACCGAAGCAGTAGATAAGGCGACCAAGCAACTCAGACATAAGTAGCACAACGACAGCCAAATATAGATAGTTTACTGATGTTACACAACTAAACATCACCACGGCACCAAGAGCGACAACTGCGAGCGACGAAGCGGAGTATATATCAACACGCACGGTGGAACGGGCAAGGCGCAAACCTGCATACATCAACAAGGGGAAAAGTGCAATAGCTGTAGCTGTTGGATAGTCAGCAGCGAGTCTATCAACAAACACTCTAAGTGGCGCACCTTCAGCAACAGGCTCAACCTCGCCTCCTAACAATGTCACCACCATAGCAAGCAAGGCAAAGAGGAGCAATGTTAGTAGGCCTTCTGAAAACTTATGTCGTGCAACATCAAATATCATAGCTCAATATATTCACAGGTTAACACTCTATATAGCGGCGATTAACCAATAAAACAAACCGCAAATCGTACAAAGATACGAAAAAGTAATGACTTTACTCCACTTTAGACGATATATATTTTCTAAGATAGGAGTATGAAGGGCGTCACTACTACACCAAAGGAGCGTATTGAGGATAGTGTAATAAATAAATAGTTGTAAAGAATTTGCGGATAAGAGTTTTTTATGTATCTTTGCGCGATTTTTATTATATATAGTGTATAAAACACTACACGAAAAGCAAATACAATAAACAAAAACATATTAAGACTATGAACATTACAAGAGAGCAGCGTGACGGTGGTATTTCAATCGTTAAGGTCGTTGTTGGTGAGGCTGACTACGGTCAGGCAGTAGAGAAGCAGTTGAAGGAGTACAAGCGTAAGGCTAATGTACCTGGTTTCCGTCCAGGTATGGTACCAATGGGTATCGTTAAGAAGATGTATGGCAAGCATGTGGTTGCTGAGCAGTCATACCACATGGCCTCAAACTCTGTATTCGAGTACCTACAGAAGGAGGGTATCGACTATGTAGGCGATATCATCCCATCTGAGGAGCAGGGCGAGTTCGATTTCGAGAACAACACTGAGTTCGAGTTCGTATTCGAGTTTGGTGAGGCTCCAAAGATTGAGCTTGAGTTGACAGCTAAGGATAAGGTTGTCTATAACAAGATTAAGATTGACAAGAAGATGCGTACAGACTACCGCTCTAACTACCTTCGTCGCTACGGTCGTTTGGTAGAGGTGGATAGTGTTGCTGATGATGAGGCACTTAGCGTAACTCTTGACAACGGTGATATGCGTATTGAGGAGGCCTATGTAGGTCTTATCTCAATGACTGAGGAGGAGCGCAAGGAGTGGAAGGGCAAGAAGGTAGGCTACAAGACTACTGTAAACATCGAGGAGCTCTACAAGAAGCCTGAGCAGCGTGCATCTATCCTCTCAGTTAAGCAGGAGGAGTTGGCATCAGTAAAGCCTGAGTTCGAGTTGGAGATCACAAAGATCCGTCGTTTCAGCGAGCCAGAGCTTAACGAGGAGTTCTTCAAGATGGCATTCCCTGCAGGTAATGTAAACAACGAGGAGGAGTTCGAGAAGTTCATCGACGAGCAGATCGAGTCAGAGCTTAAGCGTGAGTGCGACTTTATGTTTGTAAACACTATGCGCAACTTTGTTGTTGAGAAGGCTGGCATCCAGATGCCTGAGGAGTTCCTAAAGCGCTGGTTGTATGTTATCAACGAGGGTAAGTTCTCACGCGAGGAGATCGAGAAGGACTTCGGTGCATTCATCAAGATGTTCACATGGAACTATCTACAGAAGCACTTCATCACTGAGGGCGATTTGAAGGTTTCTCAGGAGGAGGCTAAGGCTGAGGCTATGTCATTCGCTCAGATGCAGTTCGCTCAGTACGGTATGCCATCAGCACCACAGGACATGTTGGAGAACTTCGCTAAGCAGATCATGGACAACAAGGAGCAGCTTCAGAAGATCTATGAGAAGCTCTTCGAGGAGAAGGTTGTTGAGTACCTCCGTGGCAAGGTGAAGATCACCGAGAAGGCTATCTCTGCTGACGAGTTCGCAAAGCTCGCATCTGAGTTGGCATAAGGAAAAATATTCACTATAAACACCAAGGGGCTGACTAAAAAGTAACTTAGCCAGCCCCCATAACCTAAGAGAGTGAATAAAAAGATGTAGTTTTAGGCTTGCGAAGCCCGAAAAAGCGGAGTTTACTGAGCGTAAATGAGCTTTCCCGGGGCAAGCCAATTTGTTGAGAGAATAGTGCAGATACTTTTGCTCGGCGAATTTCGAGGCGATGGGCTGTACTTAGGCGTACTGCCCATTGATGAGATAATTCGTTAGCGGAAGTAGATGCGCTGTTATATCAACAAAGAACGACAAAATACACTTTTTATTCACTCTC
>JAZRRF010000034.1:0-3617 GCA_045650465.1 Alistipes sp. | reverse complement strand
TCTTGTCTTCCTAAGACCGCTTGGCCTCCGACTTAGTTACATGGATCCTTATGTAGGGTGTTATATATAATCGAGAAATCGATGCCCGATGGTGTCTCATTATGCAACAAGATAGACTTTGCACCTGACTCGATAATCTCGTCAATGTGCTCCTCCTGAAGCTCAACCTCTCGATCAACGATGACCTTATTACGCTCGATAGATACTACCTCACCGGTATCCTCATCTACGAAGTCCTCAACCCAAGTTGAAAGGACACGAGCCGCAAGCTTACGACCTACATTCTTCTTAAGGTTAGCCTTAGTAACCTTAACCTCGTCTGCAAGGTCGAAGATCTCCAAAATCTGCTGGTCAGTCTCAAAACCGATAGCACGCAACAATGTTGTTACAGGCAACTTCTTCTTACGATCGATGTAGGCATACATCACATTGTTGATATCGGTAGCGAACTCAATCCATGAACCCTTGAATGGGATGATACGAGCTGAGTAGAGCTTAGTACCGTTTGTGTGCATGCTCTGACCGAAGAATACACCTGGTGAACGGTGTAGCTGAGATACAACAACGCGCTCAGCACCATTGAAGATGAAGGTACCGCGCTCGGTCATGTAAGGGATAAGACCAAAATAGACATCCTGTACCACTTCATCGAAGTCCTCGTGCTCTGTATCTGTACAGTAGAGCTTGAGCTTCGCCTTGAGAGGCACACTGTAGGTCAAACCACGCTCCAAACACTCCTCAATGGAGTATCTTGGCTGGTCAATGCAGTAATCGATAAACTCCAGAACGAAATTGTTTCTGGTGTCGGTGATTGGGAAATTCTCGTTGAACACCTTGAACAAGCCCTCATTCTTGCGATTCTCGGCTGTGGTGTCAAGCTGGAAAAAATCTCTGAAAGACTTAAGCTGTATCTCCAACAAGTCAGGATATGGAACCCTGTTCTTGATGGTCGAAAAGCTTATTCGTTGTTGTTGTGTTGCGGACATATAATCCAATTGTTTTAGTGATTTACACATTTTATTGTGTGACCTATAGCCGATCGGTAGAAATCCGATACTCATCGTCAAAGAGCTATTGTAGATAATCCAAAAGACCATGAACCGAAGGATTTAACCATCCTAAGACCTTGGCTGCATCATCACATCCACTAACCCACTCCCCTAACATTACGGCAAGACGACACAACTTCCGCCTCGCTAGCACCAAGGAGCAACGATATGGGCATAAGCCAGAAAAAAAGCAGAACAATTTATCCCGCTAATGCTCTCAGTGTCACACATGTACACTCTGAGAGCATTGAAATATCTAATAACCTGACACAGCCTAATTTTGCACTCCAGAATATTAGACCACAAAAGGCATAGAGCTTACTTTGACAGTAAACTCTACACCTTATAGGTTGGTGAGAGACTTAAAATCCCGTTAGGAATTACTTAAGCTCAACCTCTGCACCTGCCTCCTCAAGAGCTGACTTGATAGACTCAGCCTCCTCCTTAGAGATACCCTCCTTGATTGCCTTAGGAGCGCCATCAACCAAAGCCTTAGCATCACCCAATGACAAACCAGCGATCTCCTTAACAACCTTGATAACCTGAAGCTTTGCCTGACCAGCGTTCTTCAAGATTACATCGAAAGTTGACTTCTCAGCAGGAGCAGCCTCACCTGCACCAGCTGCAGGAGCAGCAACTGCAACAGCTGCAGCAGCTGGCTCAATACCGTACTCCTCCTTGAGGATAGTAGCCAATTCGTTAACCTCCTTAACAGTCAAGTTTACCAACTCCTCTGCCAATACCTTAATATCTGCCATAGTTGTAATTTATTAAATTTTTTTGTTTTTCAATTATTAGTTATTTCTCTCCTCGAGGGCCTTTACGAGACCCGCGATCTTCTGACCTGCATTTGACTGCAAAGCAGAAATGACATTCTTAGCAGGCGACTGCAAGAGCAATACGATATCGCCGATAAGCTCCTCGCGGCTCTTGATGTTGCAAAGAGCGTCAAGCTGGTTATCACCAACATAAACACAGCCCTCTACATTAGCTGCCTTCAAAACAGGCTTATCGTTCTTCTTGCGGAACTCCTTGATGAGCTGCGCAGGAGCCTTACCTGTCTCTGTGAACATGATAGATGTGTTGCCCTTCAATACGGCTACCATCTCCTCGTCAGCCTTGCCAACATTCTCCAAAGCCTTGCAAAGCAATGTGTTCTTAACAACAACAAGCTTTACCTTCTTCTCGAAGCACTGGCGACGCAACTGTGCAGTCTGCTCAGCGTTCAAAGCCTCAATGTCAACCAAGTAGAAGTGAGGGTAGGTCTGAAGCTGCTCTGTAAGACCGTTGATTACGGCCAACTTTTCTTGCTTAGTCATAGTTTCTATCCTCCTTCAATTACTTGTTATCAACTGACTTAGTATCAACCTCAATACCTGGGCTCATTGTTGTAGAGATAAAGATGCTCTTAACATATGTACCCTTAGCTGCAGATGGCTTAAGCTTAATGATTGTGCTTAGAAC
Source organism: Alistipes sp. (assembly GCA_045650465.1). Classification (GTDB taxonomy): domain Bacteria; phylum Bacteroidota; class Bacteroidia; order Bacteroidales; family Rikenellaceae; genus Alistipes. The sequence goes on along the minus strand of JAZRRF010000034.1, from coordinate 1,104 downwards.
CTCCTTAGCGTTATCTACAATCTGCTCTGGAGTGAAAGACACCTTACCAATAGCAGTGTGGATAATACCATACTTATCTACCTTGAAGTCAATCTTACCTGCCTTAACCTCCTGTACAGCCTTAGCAATATCCATTGTTACTGTACCAGTCTTAGGGTTTGGCATCAAACCGCGTGGACCCAAGATACGACCCAAAGCACCAACCTTACCCATTACATTAGGAGTGGTGATGATCACATCAACATCAGTCCAACCGCCCTTGATCTTCTCGATGTACTCGTCAAGACCTACATAGTCTGCGCCTGCTGCCTGAGCCTCAGCCTCCTTATCAGGAGTACAAAGAACCAAAACACGAACAGTCTTACCTGTACCGTGTGGCAATGTAACAACGCCACGAACCATCTGATTAGCCTTACGAGGATCTACGCCGAGACGCACGTCGATATCTACTGAAGCATCAAATTTCGTAAAGGTAATTTCCTTTAGAAGAGCTGCAGCCTCAGAAAGCTTGTACGCCTTGTCCTCGACCTTTGCGTAGGCAATCTTTTGATTTTTTGTCAACTTACTCATTCTTGTAATTTTCGTTACATGTTAGGAAATTCACCAACTACGTTGATACCCATACTGCGTGCAGTACCAGCTACCATACGCATAGCAGCCTCAATAGTGAAGCAGTTCATATCAGGCATCTTACCCTCTGCGATCTCTTTTACCTGATCCCATGTTACCTGACCAACCTTCTGACGGTTAGGCTGAGCCGAACCTGTCTGAACCTTGGCTGCCTCCTTGAGCTGAATGGCTACTGGTGGCTGTTTAACTACAAAGTCAAACGACTTATCGCTGTAAACAGTGATGATTACTGGAAGAACCTTACCTGCCTGTGGCTGTGTACGCGCATTGAACTGCTTGCAGAAGTCCATGATGTTGACTCCCTTTGAACCCAATGCTGGACCTACTGGAGGTGAAGGATTGGCAGCACCACCTTTGATCTGCAATTTAATAAATGCAGCAACCTCTTTTGCCATAATTTTCCTTGGTTAATTATTCTTTTTCAACTTGTGTAAAGCTCAACTCCATTGGAGTCTTGCGTCCAAAAATCTTCAC
>JAZRRF010000033.1:0-9614 GCA_045650465.1 Alistipes sp. | reverse complement strand
AGTAAACTCCGCTTTTTCGGGCTTCGCAGCGCCGCGATTAAGTGAGAGCAGAGGCTGCTTGCAGACTATGCCGAGCGTGAGCGGTGAAAAGGGACTTAAGCCTAAAACTACATCTTTTTATTCACTCTCTTAGGTTATGGGAGGGGCTGGCTAAGTAACTTTTTAGTCAGCCCCTTTTGTTTTTGCCTATTGTGACTGTTAGTCCCAAGGAATGATAATCTCATCCTCGAAGCCTGGCATGATGCCTATGCCACCGGGCTCAAAAGATGTTGTTAGCAGACGACCAGAGACGACGGTCTCCATGTTCTTCTTTAGAGGTACAGATATATCGGACCATGTTGTAATGCGATCCGCCTCAGATACCAGCGTACCATCCTCCTTTATAAGCGTATTGTTTAGTAGTGTTACCTTACCGTTATAGAGTGAGAAGTTAATTTTTACATTTGTCTGTCTTCCGTTGACAAAAACATAGTCATAGTATATGGTAAGCTCTCCTCTCTCACTAACCTCATCCATAGATGTTGTAGTAAGGTAGGTTCGCTCGATATCGAAGTGGTTGGGCTTCTGCTCCTCGACATTGTAACCCGTTGCCACATACTGCACATATGAGAAAACGCAGGTAATCTCCTCTACCTTGTTGTTCGCTAAGAAGTCATTAACATCTGTACTGATACATTTGAGTACACCGTTTGGACGTTCAAGCACCATATGCTCATGGATATCAAATACACCGGTGAGGGTAGATGCGTAGTCCTGAAGGTTGATATTCGCCATTGCTGTGAAAACATCCTTCTTTAGGTTATCCTTGACCTCAATATCGGTGTATAATATCTGTCGAAGATCATCTGTCTGGTAGTATAGCGACTCTTCGGGATTATCACTTCGTACATAGTCACACCAAACCAATACCTTGTACTCCTCCGAACTAACATTAAATTGCGATACAGGTATTCTCCTATCGTATGGATCTATATAGTGGGTTTTACGCTCTACAAATTCGCTGTGTGAGTTAACTACGCGGTAGAGATCTACGATGCAGCGTAGTATGTAGCTATTGTCGATGTTGGGTGTCTTGGGCGTTGTATTCTGTAGGCGAACAATGTAGGATGCTCCTTGCTCAGCGTCGCACTCCACACCTACGAAGTAGTCTGGGTCGGATGAGTCAATTTCGCATGTTACATTCAACATGAGTGATGGACCAGAGACATAGTTCACATGTAGATTTATATCGTTACAACCTGTAGCTATTATCACTAATAGCGCCATGCCTATTATATGTTTAACTCGCCACCACATATCACTTTAGTTTAGTAGTTTCAACTAATTATCCTTTTCAAACAGCAAAAAATGCTCATCTATGACCTAACCTTCTATCTTGATACTACTATATTTATGAGAAAATCACTCTACAACCCAATGCTGAGTTGTAGAGTGATTTGTTCTTAAACTATTACTCCCATGGAATGACAATCTCACCCTCGAAACCAGGATCAATACCAAGACCGCCTGAACCAAATGATGCAGTAAGAAATCGTCCCTCAATCACGGTCTCCATGTTGCGCTTTAGTGGAACAACAATACCCGACCAGTTACTGATACGATCATCATCCGTTACAGGAGAGTTACCCTCTTTGAAAAGCTGACCGTTAACCAACTTAACAATACCCTTATAGAACTGGAAGTTAATCTTTACATTGGTCTGCTTACCATTCACAAATACATAGTCGTAGCACATCTCCAATTTACCATCCTCAACATCATCAATAGATACTGTTGAGAGATAGGTTCGTGTAGGCTCGAAGTAGTTTGGCTTCTGGTCCTCGACATTGTAACCCGCAGCAACATACTGTACATAGCTTGCAACACATGTGATATCTCGAACATCATCCTTGATTATATAATCCTCAATATCAGTAGTTATACACTTGTATCGACCCTTAGGACGCTCAAGCACCACATGTACAGGATCCAACTCGATGTATTTTCTTCTGTCGTAGCTATAATCTCGGAAGTTTAGGTTCACCATGTTGGTAAATACATCCTTGTCGTTGTTATCCTTAACCTCGATGTCGTTGTACAAAATCTTACGCAAGTCGTCAGTCTTGTAGTACCAATCCTCGAATTCGGCGCTCTCGCGAACATAGTCACACCATATCAATACCTTGTACTCGGCAGCCTCTAACTCATAGCGTACAGTTGGGAACTCTGTGTCGTTTAGAGCTTTGGTGATTACATCTCGCTTAACAAACTCTGTATGTGAGGCAATCACACGATAGAGGTCGATGGTGTATCGTAGCTTATACGGCTCATCGAAGCGTGTGCCCAATGTATTCGCTCCCTGTGTACGCACGATATATGATGTTCCATTCTCTGTGTCACACTCCACGGTTACGAAGAACTCTGGCTTCACATCATTTATCTCGCACGATACATCTATAATGATCTTAGGATCGGTTGGGTATTCGTGGATTGTTGCATCACAGCTCGAAAGCATGAGCAACACACCTAGTACACTAAAAATATGTTTAACTCGATTTAGCATTTTTATCGACATTTATATATTCGTAACTATTTCGCTTTCTTCTTGTTGATGATATATGATAGGTTGATGCCTACGCGTGTAGGACCGAAGTAGTGCTTCTCCTCTTGACGCACGAACTTACCGTTGCGTACACCCTCATACACATCGTACTTTAGATCCATGTATCCGAAACCAATTGTGAAATCAAGGCTCCAATTCTGTCGCTTGCCAATAAGCATTGCATAACCATAGTTCAAACCAATACCCCAAAGTGCATGGTTAGGATCCTGATAGCGGAAATCTTCGTTAAGCTGAATATTAAATCCAGCGATAGGCATGTGGATACCGATGAAGTGACCCTTGCGCAATGACTCTCCCCACCAGAAGCGAAGCTCAGGCTTCATTGCCAAAACTCGCGTCTTGAAGTCGTGAACAAAGAGATTGTATGGCGAGTATAGACCTGTAATCTCAAAAGACCAGCGTGGTGCAAGGCGCACCTCAACACCAACATTAGGAATCAATGTGCTGTATGCCATAAGGTTGGTCTTGACACTAACAAGAGGGTTCTTCTGATACTTAGCTGCAAAGTCTGTGTCGTATGCACCCATCTCGTCAATGGCTACTACCTCCTCCTCAGCAGCATCTGTGTAGTACTCCTCGCTCTCCTCTACTGGCTCCTCAGTTACTACCTGCTCAGGCTCATGTACTGGCTCAATTGGCACATCGATGTATGTATTCATGATGACAGCACCAACACGCATCTTCACAAAATAACGCTTTAGAAGCTCTTGCCAGATAACGCCGTTGTTGAGCTTCTTAAGCTCTGGAATACGACCGTCGATAGTCTGACCTCTGTAATCCTTAGCATCTGGATACTCAGTGCGCACGATGGCTAAAACCTCATCACGCATAGGAAGTGTCGGGTCTGCCTCAACAAGCTCAATAAGATGCCCCCAATCAATGTAGCGGTCATTGTGGGTGATGATATCATCTGGAAATGAGACATTGCTTCTAACGAACTTCTCCACAGCATCCATACGAGCGCGGCTAAGGCGTTTGTTGGTGTTGGCGTTACCCTCAGGTGATGCACTACCACTGAACTCTACAGACTCGATAGTGATGGTTGTGTCCTGCTTAAGCTCTGTAAATAGCGAGTCAACACGCGAAAGCACTGTGTTGTTATTACGGTAGTTCTTGTCGATGACAGTGCTGTTAACCCTAAAATCAACATAAATACTATGGCGACTCCTCTCGCGTCTATAGTTCAAACTATCCTCCTGCGCCTCGGCTATAAAGGGCATTATCAACGCTATGAAAAGTAGCGTATAGCGGATTATTCTCTCTCTCTTTAGCATCATTCCTAAAATGACAAATTTTACTTTAATTAACTCTGTTTGCGGGTCATTACTCACTTGGATATTGCTCCAACAATAGTGCCTAACCTACTAAAGAAGACTAACACTTTGACACACAGTGCGTTAGGTGCCATATAAGCGTATAGTCCCCCTTTATCACCACAAAGGTATGAATTTTTATCCCAAATACCAAAGTTTTTTTATAAAAATAGTGTATATATTTTCGATATAAAATCAATGAGGTTGACCAAAAAACTATATTTTGATCAACCTCAATTATATGTTGCCAAGTTGCGAAATTCAATATTTGTGCAACTTGTTATGTAACTTGGTTATAGTGTAGCCTTGGATTCGGCTACAACTTCGCTGCTAACCTTCTTTACCAAGCCCTGAAGAACATTGCCAGGACCTAACTCTGTAAATTCGTTAATGCCATCCGCTACCATGCGCTCAACAATTTGTGTCCAGCGTACTGGTGCTGTGAGCTGTGCGATAAGGTTCTTCTTAATAGCGTCGGCATCAGTGTATGGAAGTGCGTCAACATTCTGATATACAGGGCATGATGGAGTCATAAACTTTGCCTCTGCAATAGCCTCCTCAAGTTCCTGGCGTGCAGGCTCCATAAGTGGTGAGTGGAATGCTCCACCTACAGGTAGGCGCAATGCGCGACGAGCTCCCGCAGCCTTTAGCTTCTCGCATGCCTCATCTACTGCTGCATCTGCGCCAGAGATAACCAACTGACCAGGGCAGTTGTAGTTAGCGCCAATGACAACACCATCAACCGATGCACAAATATCCTCCACGGTTTTGTCATCAAGACCCAATACGGCTGCCATGCCTCCAGGCTGCTGCTCACAACACTTCTGCATAGCCATAGCGCGCTTAGATACCAACTTAAGACCATCCTCGAACGATAGCGCGCCAGCTACTACAAGGGCAGAGAACTCACCAAGAGAGTGACCAGCGACGGCGTCAGGCTTAACGCCAAGAGCCTTGGCAAGAATTACAGAGTGAAGGAATACGGCTGGCTGTGTAACCTTTGTCTGCTTAAGCTCCTCAGGTGTGCCTGCGAACATTATATCTGTGTTGCGGAAGCCGAGAATTTCATTTGCCTTCTCGAAGAGCTCCTTGGCCTCTGGATTATTGTCATAGATATCCTTACCCATGCCTACGGCCTGTGAACCCTGTCCTGGAAATACATATGCGTGTTTCATACTTTTTGCAATTATTTTCTATAATTCGTGGCAAAGTTAAGAAAAAAATGGAATTAGAGAACTATTACCACTAAAAATGAGTCTCTTGTTTGTGAATACTCTCTTTCTCGCTCGATATTTATGTGTGTAATATGCATTTATTATGCATGTTGCTACCTACAATAGCAATTGGTATTCTAACTCATCAATGAACTCTCCGCCTCGGTTAATCCATTCTCTACGATGTGCCGATTGCTTAAAGCCACAACTTTCGAATAGGGCAATGCTTGCGATGTTATCAATGGCAATATTTGCCCATATCTGTTTAAGGTTTAAAGTGTTGCGTCCGTAATCTATGGTACTCATTATTGCCTCCTTGGCGTAGCCCTTCTCACGATTATTCTTGTCGTAGATAAGTATGCCTATGCCAAAGCGGCGGTGCGTAGGGTCGAAGTCGAAGATGTCGAGACTTCCTATGGTTATCCCCTCTGCCTCGATGATAAGGCGCATTTGGCGTGTTGCATATATATCATAGTTCTGCTCCTCGATAAATCTGGCAAGTCGCTCTCTTGATATTGGTGCAAGAGTACCACTAACACGCCATACATTGGGGTCGTTCTCCCATAGGTACAGTAACTCTAAATCGCTTGGCTCTAAGGCTCTAAGGCGTATCTTAGGTTGTGAATACTGCATGTTATAGACCTATAATCTTGTTGCGTATAAGCATCGCCACGCCCCATGCGTTTGCACTGTCTGTCATTTTCGATACGCGGAATTTTGTGTCTTTATAGACCAAATTTAGTGAGTACTTATTTGTGGATGACTTCAATGGAAGCATCAGATACTCACCTGCCTGTGCAAGATTACCTCCCACGATAACTGTTTCAGGATTAAAGGTGTTGATAAGGAAGGCTACAGCCTTGCCTACCTTCTCGCCAGCCTCCTCAATCAGCTCTATGGCGAGGTTGTCATCGTTGCGTGCTGCAGCGATAATGTCGTTGATATGAATACTCTCACCACGGTCGTACATCTCTCTGAGTCTGGTATTTACGCCGTTGCGGATAAGTTGCACAATCTTCTCCTCGATAGCAATACCTGACACCTCAGTCTCAAGGCATCCCTTCTTGCCACAGGCACATATAATCTCATTGTCGAAGAATGGTATGTGACCAAACTCCCCAGCAAAGCCATTCTTGCCGTAGTATAGCTTACCATCAATGACAATACCGATAGCTACACCGCGACCCATGTGGAGGTAGAGGACATTACTCTCGTTCTTCGACTTGCCGGTGGTGTACTCTGCGTAGCAGCGCGCGCGGGTGTCGTTTTCGAGCATCACACGAATGCCTATGCGCGAAGATATGATATCTCTGAGTGACTCCTCGCATGAGGTGAAGTACTTGTACGAGCGACCTGTCTCAGGGTTAACTCGACCTACGATAGATACGCCAACACCCAAGATTTTTCCTCGATCTACGCCACACTCTGCCACGAAGTTCTCAATATTTTGACATATGCGCTCCAGACATTGAGGTCGGTCAACAAGCTCAAAACTATTGTCGGTATGCTCCTTAATAATGTTATTCTGAAGGTCTGTAACTACATAGGTCATCTGGTCTCGTCCTACATTTATGCCTACGAAATAGATTGCCGAGTGTGCCAAACCAAACACATTAGGGCGACGACCTCCTGGGGTCTCAACCTTGCCTAAGTCTATGACGATATGGTCATCCACCAGCTCCTGCACAAGTTTGGTCATTGTGGGAACGCTGATGTGAAGTTCGCGTGTGAGCTCCGAAAGCGTGGAGTCTCCATTCACGGCCATGTGGGCGATGATGTTACGCTTGATAATGTTGTTCTTGTGTGTAATGCCTTTGATATTATCCTCTGGCTCTACATTAAAAAACTTAGCAAGTGATGACATATATCTATTATCTTTATGTTTGTTTCTTACTTTTTCGTAAAAGTAAAACAAAGATAATAAAATTTTTTCTAATTATTCATAAAAAATTGAAAAACTTTAACGCTAATGTATAAATGAATGGGCTGACTTATTCTGCATTTTGCATTTAGTCAGCCCATTTAGTATTTATATGGAAATAATTGATGTGATTGTGGCTATTGTAATATAGGTGTTGTTTACAACCACTTCTTAAATTTGAAATACCAGAATGTTATGCCCGAAACGGCGAGCATGAGAAGCAGAGCCCATAGGTAGCCATATTCCCACTGTAGCTCGGGCATAAACTTAAAGTTCATACCATACATACTTGCTACAAGGGTTGCAGGCATGAAGATAACCGCTGCCACGGAGAAAATCTTTACAATCTCGTTCTGCTCGATGTTGATTAGACCAAGTGCCGCGTCCTGAATGTAGTCCAAACGCTGGAAGCTGAAGTCGGCGTGGCTGATAAGTGAGTTAACATCCTTGAGCATCAGCTGTAGGCGTGGGTAGATATCATTTGGGAAACGCTCCGAGCGTAGGATGCTCGATAGTACACGCTGTCTATCGAAGATATTCTCGCGGAGCAACATGGTGTTCTCCTGCAAGGCATTGATACGGTAGAGCACCTCCTTGTCAATCTTTGAACCGCTGCTTATCTCCTTGCTTACGGCAGCTACCTGTTTGCCTACCATCTCCACAAGGTCGGCATCGTAGTCGATACGCACCTCAAGGAGTGAGATAAGGATATGGTAACCCGTAGAGTATGAGCGGTAGTTCATTTGAAGTCGCTTCTCTGCCTCGCGGAATGTGCGGAATTCCGCCTGACGCATCGATACCAGTACACCCTCATTAGAGATTATGAACGATACTGGCTCCACGGTGAATGACTCGCCCTGAGGTACGAAGAAGTTGGAGTTTGAGATTATGGCATTCTCAGTCTCCGAGTATTTAGATGTTGACTCAATCTCCTCAACCTGCTGTTTGGTCTGAAGGCTAAGCTCCATGAAGTTTTCCACTGCCTTCTGCTCCTTGATTGATGGCTCTAAGAGGTCGATCCAAAGAATATCATCGTAGCCAAGCTCGTCAAAGAGCTCGGTATCGGCATTTCGTATAATCTTGTTGTATTGCTTAAGATAGATTGTGATCATATCTCCTCCAAAGTTTTATTCTTTAATATTCAACTTTACCCCATTGGGGTTTTTGTCGTGACATTCTCAACAAGTAGTGCCACATGTACGGAGGTAAGAAGTCGTGTGGTATTTCGTAAAACTTTGGCGCAGTATAGCAATGTGTTGTCCTTATTGCCTAAGTTCAGCCACCCGACCTCTTTAATAGGATCGCGGGACGATGCGTATGCCTGCGTCCCAGAATTTCTTTAAAGCTTTGTGCTTCTCTTCATCAAGGATGAAGTCTATATTGCGTGTGAGATAGTCGTATGCGGTAAGACCACCATCCATATCCATATACTTAGACTCAGATACCGCCTCCCAGATATGCTCTACGCCAAAGGTTAGGGCATGCTGTAGCTGGTCGGTAATCTCATACGATACCCCCTTGCGTGCTACCCACACAGCAAAGGTAAAAGGTAACTTAGTTATCTCTCGCCACTCTAATGAGAGGTCGTAGCAATACTTGAACTTGCCCTCGTAGTCGAAAACCTTGTCTCCAATAAGTAGAAATGCATCACTCTCCTTGGCTTGTGTCGTTACGGTGTAGTCTGACATGTATAGCCACTCTGGTGTGATATGCCACTTATTCTGTGCAAGATAGCCGCTTAGCTGCACCGAGGTGCGTGAGTGAGCATCAAGCCATATACGCTTGACATTGCCTATAGGTGTGTTCGACATGATAACCACAGTTCTCACTGCGCCAACAGCGCCTATACAGTAGTCTGAAACGATATTTGTCTGCTTGAGCTCTGGTACTACAGCTGCGGGGAGTAGGGCTATATCAGCCTTCCCCTCTATGTAGTTCTTAGCGCACTCGGCTGGGGGTGCTAATAGTAGATCGGCACGAAGATTCTCAGCGTGCTGAAGTCCATAGACGAAGGGTATCGTATTGAGATACGACACAGCTGTTATTTTGGGAGTGATAGCCATCGTCCATAGTTCTTATGCTTTGTTTCACACTTAGCGTGTGGTTTTAGCCACCGCAATATCAGTGCAAAGGTAGTAAAAATTTTGGGAGGAACAACACTTTATTCTAAAAAAAATAGTTGGTTGACCGAGGCTTTTGCTACGCTCCTATTTATATATATGGTGTAATAAAATAATAAAAATATTGCTTTAGTGTTGCAGGTAAGAAAAAAAGTGTTACCTTTGCGCCCGAATTAAGTACTTAATTATAACAAAAAGACGAAAATGAAAAAGGGTATTCATCCAGAGAATTATCGTTTAGTGGCATTCAAGGATATGTCGAATGACCACGTGTTTTTGTGCAGGTCCGCCGTTTCGACAAAAGAGACCATCGAGGTGAACGGCGAAACCTATCCCGTGTATAAGATGGAAATCTCTAACACATCTCACCCATTCTACACAGGTAAGATGAAGTTGGTAGACACCGCTGGTCGTGTGGATAAGTTTATGAGCCGTTACGCAAAG
>JAZRRF010000032.1:0-12476 GCA_045650465.1 Alistipes sp. | reverse complement strand
TCTTTCTTGTGATAAGGGGTCATCTTCGGCACCAAGCTCATTGTCCCGAATGGGGATGTACGCCAAGTACACCCCCATCCGAGTCAATTTCGACTTGGCACCAAATCTAACCCCTTCTGACAAGAAATTGGGTCGTGCTACCCTTGATGTTAATATATCGCTTGTTCTAAGCGAAACTATTACTAATTACTCTCTACTAATTACTAATTATTTCAACCCCTTCTGACAAGAAATTTCTTGTGATAAGGAGCCATCTGTGTCATCTGCCTTGTCTAAAAAATGCTCATTTACTTCAAGTAAACTCCGCTTTTTTAGCCTGCGAGCAGCTAACACATCTAACCCCTTCTAACAAGAAATTGGGTCGTGGGGCTAATCAATCTGTTTTTGTCCCTCATATCTGTTTTTGTCCCCTCCCCCAAAAAAGGCCGTGCCTTTTAACTTTTACTAATTTCTATTTACTAATTACCATTTTTCGTTCTCTTGCCACTAATTGCCTAAATTTTCCTCTATTACTGTTCTATCTTCAGAAAATATTTGTATATTTGTAAATTCAAATAGGTGATTTTTTTATGAGCAATATACTAAAGATAGGAATCTCACAGGGCGATACTAACGGTGTTGGCTGGGAGGTTATACTCAAAATATTATCCGATAGCCGCATCGTGGAGCTATGTACCCCTGTTGTCTATGGCTCTGTAGGTGCTGCTACCTACTATTCCAAGTCGCTTTCTGAGGATTATGAACGCGTAGAGTTTAATATCATTGAGAGTGCTGAGGATGCCGAGGAGGGTCGCGTTAACTTGGTGCAGTGTGGCGCAAAGGAGATGTCTATAACCCCAGGTAAGCCCTCTAAGGCGGGTGGTGAGGCTGCGGCTGCGGCACTAAGCAAGGCTACTGAGGAGCTACGCAGTGGCGCAATCGATGCTCTTGTAACTGCTCCTATTGACAAGGAAATGATACAGAGCGTGAGCTTTAACTTTACAGGACATACAGAGTTTCTTGCAAGTAAACTTGGCGGTGAGCCTCTGATGATTATGGCATCGGAACTTATGCGTGTAGGTCTTGCGACAATACATGTTCCTGTGGCTCAGGTGGCTGAGAAGTTATCCAAGGAGCTTATAATTGACCGTGTAGAGCAGATTAACGCATCTATGAAGCAGGACTTTGGTGTTGTGCGCCCTAAGGTTGCGGTCTTGGCGCTCAATCCACATGCTGGTGATGGAGGTTTGCTCGGTGATGAGGAGAACGATATTATTAAGCCCGCTATCGTTGACTGCTTCGAGCGCGATATTCTCGCTTTTGGTCCTTTTGCGGCAGATGGTTTCTTCGCTTCAGGACAGTTTAAGAATTACGATGCTATCCTTGCGATGTATCATGATCAGGGCTTGGCGCCATTTAAAACATTAACACCTGATGGCGTGAACTTTACAGCATCACTCTCGGCGGTGCGTACATCGCCAGACCATGGTGTAGCATATGACATTGCGGGTAGGGGTATTGCTGATGAGAGCTCGATGCGTAACGCTCTATATGCAGCTATAGACATAGTGCGTCGCCGCAGGGAATGGGCGGAGTGGAATGCCAATACATTGGAGCACTTCGAGCGTGAGAAGGGGCGCGATGTGTCGGTTAAGGATTTGCCTGAGACGGAGCATAATGACTAAATAATTAGTAATTAGTAGAGAGTGATTTGTTACCTCTAATTAGATAAACAATTAGTAAAATCCAATTTGGTATGACACAGCGAATTAGAGTTATAGTAAGTATTGTTATAAGTGCAGTAATGCTTGGTTTGGTTGTGGTATATTGTATCAAGTGGTGGATGCCTGTAGATGCGATAGGTTGGGTTATATGGGGCGCAATGGCAGTAGCTGGCATATCTGCCGTTTACCGAATCTCAAACCTCGCTCAGATATTGGGTGATAAAGACAATGAATAAACAAGGAGTGCAGCTGAGTAGTAATCCGTCTCGTTATTGTGGAGCTACGAAGGCACTCAAAATAATAACTTTTTAAAACTTATATTATCATGGTTAAAGTAACCTTTCCTGATGGCTCAGTAAGAGAGTTTGCCAAAGGGACAACTGCCTTCCAGGTGGCAGAGAGCATCAGCCCTCGTCTCGCTGCTGACTCACTTGCAGCCGAGGTAAATGGCGCAACTGTAGATATGATGCGCCCTATCGATTGTGATTGTGCAATCAAATTCTTTAAGTGGGACGACGCTGAGGGTAAGCACGCCTTTTGGCACACCTCATCACACCTCCTTGCCGAGGCTCTTGAGGCGCTATACCCAGGTATTAAGTTCGGTATCGGTCCTGCTATCGACAATGGTTTCTATTATGATGTGGACTCGCCTATAGCTATCACCGAGGCAGATCTTGAGAAGATCGAGCAGAAGATGGTGGAGCTATCACGCAACAAGGAGGCTTTGGTGCGTACTGAGGTTTCGAAGGCTGATGCCCTTAAGACCTTCACCGAGAAGGGCGACCAGTACAAGGTTGAGCTTATCACCGACTTGGAGGATGGTACAATTTCATTCTACACAAATGGTGCATTTACAGACCTTTGCCGTGGTCCACACATTCCAAATACAGGTTATATCAAGGCTATTAAGCTAACCTCTATCGCAGGTGCTTACTGGCGTGGTAACGAGAAGAATAAGATGCTTACCCGTATCTATGGTGTATCGTTCCCTAAGAAGTCGATGCTCGATGAGCACCTCGCACTCTTGGAGGAGGCTAAGAAGCGTGACCATCGTAAGCTCGGTAAGGACCTTGAGTTGTTCATGTTCTCACAGCGCGTAGGTCAGGGTCTTCCTATGTGGTTGCCTAAGGGTGCTGAGTTGCGTGACCGCTTGGAGCGTTTCTTGCGCCAGATTCAGAAGGACTATGGCTACCAGCAGGTTATCACCCCACATATCGGTAACAAGGATTTGTATGTGACATCTGGTCACTATGCAAAGTATGGTAAGGATTCGTTCCAGCCTATCCACACACCATTCGAGGGTGAGGAGTACCTATTGAAGCCTATGAACTGTCCTCACCACTGCGAGATCTACCGCTCTAAGCCTCGCTCATACAAGGATCTTCCTGTTCGTTTGGCTGAGTTTGGTACAGTATATCGCTATGAGCAGTCTGGTGAGTTGCACGGTCTTACTCGTGTACGCTCATTTACTCAGGATGATGCTCACCTCTTCGTGCGCCCAGATCAGCTCTTGGAGGAGTTCGAGAAGGTTATCGACATCGTATTGTATATCTTCCGCACATTGAAGTTCGAGAACTATACAGCTCAGATCTCTTTGCGCGATCCTAATAACAGAGAGAAGTATATCGGCTCTGACGAGAATTGGGAGAAGGCAGAGGGCGCTATCATCCAGGCATGTGAGGAGAAGGGTCTTAAGACTACTGTAGAGCTTGGTGAGGCTGCGTTCTATGGTCCAAAGCTCGACTTCATGGTTAAGGATGCATTGGGTCGTAGCTGGCAGCTTGGTACCATTCAGGTTGACTACAACCTCCCAGAGCGTTTCGACCTTACATACAAGGGCTCGGATGATAAGCTACATCGCCCAATCATGATTCACCGTGCGCCATTTGGCTCTATGGAGCGTTTCGTGGCAGTATTGTTGGAGCACACAGCGGGTAAGTTCCCATTGTGGCTTACACCAGATCAGGTTGTAGTACTTCCAATCTCGGAGAAGTATAACGACTATGCTAATGAGGTAGCACGCCAGCTCAATAAGGCTGATGTACGCGCTCAGGTGGATGATCGTAACGAGAAGATTGGTCGTAAGATTCGTGATAATGAGCTTAAGCGTATCCCATATCTACTTATCGTGGGTGAGAAAGAGGCTGAGGAGAATAAGGTATCAGTGCGTGCCCAGGGTGAGGGTGACAAGGGTCAGATGACCATTGCCGAGTTCACAGAGTTCATGCACGACCTTGTAGCTAAGGAGATAGAGGCACATAAATAGTAAATTTCGCCTATCGGGTTCTGTGCGCTAAGCACAGAGCCTATGGTAGGTGCTGAGAGAATAAACAAAAGTCTAACTAACAATTAACTAATTTGGCAGGACAATTTCCATTCCGCCCACGCCCACAGGCGCAGGGGAATAACCAGCAGAACAACCAGCAGCAGCAACAGCAACAGCGCGATCAGCGCGGTCGTCGTCCGCAGCAGGAGAACCCTAACCGTATCAACGATGAGATTACGGCACCTACAGTGCGTGTCGTAGGTGACAATGTTGAGCCAAACCTCGTATTGCCTATCAAGGAGGCTATCCGTCTGGCTGATGAGATGGAACTCGACCTCATCGAGATATCTCCTAAGGCAGAGCCACCTGTATGTCGTATTGCCGACTACCAGAAGTTCCTCTATCAGCAGAAGAAGAAGGCTAAGGAGATCAAGGCCAAGCAGGTGAAGGTTGTTATCAAGGAGATTCGTTTCGGTCCACAGACTGATGATCACGACTACAACTTTAAACTTAAGCATGCTGAGAATTTCCTTAAGGAGGGTGCTAAGGTGAAGGCTTATGTCTTCTTCCGTGGTCGATCTATCGTTTTCAAGGAGCAGGGCGAGATACTTCTACTTCGTTTTGCTAACGATCTTGAGGAGTTTGCTCGTGTTGAGCTTATGCCAAAGCTCGATGGCAAGAAGATGAATATGATTCTCGCTCCAAAGTCTAAGAAGTAGTGGGTGTTGTAGGTCGGTATTGACCGCTTAACATTCTACACGCTCCTTGTATCTATGTGCGACTGCTGAGCTTTATGTTGAGCAGTCGCATTTGTTAATCTATAAAATGGGTGATATTATGAATATTATGAAACTACTTGTTGCGTTTCTTGTAAGCTCCCTAATCTTCGTTGCCTGCGATGTTGATAAACCAGCATCTCAGCCTACGCCCGAGGAGCCAAAGGAGGAGGCTAAGCCTGCGACGGTGAGTCTTACCCTGACCACTAAAACGCAAAACACTATCACATTCACAGTTCTAAGCGGTGATGCTTCGGAGGTTAGATGGTTGTGCGTTGCACAGAGCATGACAAATAATGTCGAGGCTGAGGATATAATGACACTAGGTCATGCTATTGAGGCAAACAAATCTGTTGAGGTCGTTGCAGAGAATCTTATTGCTGGAGCAACATACGAGATACATGCTGCGGCAAGTAACAGCGATGGTAAGATAATCGTGGCTTCGGCACTTGTTGTGATGACAGATGAGGCGGCGGTTGCTGAGGCAACATATCAGCTTTGTGGTAATCTCACAGTTTCGGATTATGTCCAGGATACTAATGGGTTACGCAATGACTATGTGTCGTTTTATGACACTGTGAGTGGTCTTACACTCTTTATAGACTTCTATTCGCCTATTGATGGCAAGTATCTCCCTACGGGTAGATACCCTCTTGGTGATGGTAGCTCTATGACTTCCGCACAGGAGTACACCTACCTAACGCTCTATACAAATGGTGAATTGTTACGCTTCGAGAGTGGTCATGCAGATGTTGGCGCGAGCTACGATGCCGTGACTAATACTACGATACATAGCGTATCGGCATATTACACCATGGCAAGTGGCGAGACGGTGTCGCTGCAGTTTAGTGGAGTATTTAGCGATAAGAGTTACTAATGTGTTAAATATTTAGGGGTGGCAAATTTGATTAGCCACCCCTAAATATTTACTCTCTCCACATAAGTATCGAAGATTTCATCTTTCCATTATCATCATAGATGATATGCCCGGTGTCATCTACTTCGTATAGCTGTATCCAATAGACATCCTTGTTATCAACCTTAAAGTTCCCTTTGGGTACAAGGATACCGTCGTAGATAGCTCCATCCTCGAAGCTAAGATGCACTAGTGCATCAATATCCTTTGTGGCAGGTGTAAAGGTATATGTGAAGGTACGGCTTGATACGACCTCCTCGCGCTTGGAACTATTATAACCTATCATTGTGCCCGTGGTCTCGGCATAGTTGATGTCGTAGTATATCTGATTCTTGACATCTGTACTATACCACAAAGTATCCTCGATGCTCTCCATGGCGGGGTATTGTTTCTTTGGCTCCTCCTCTGGAAGTTCACATGAAAGGAGTGTTAGTGCGGTAATTAAACCAAATAGATATTTCCAAATTCTCATAATCATAAACTATTTTTAGTTCAACTCGTTGCAAAGTTATATAGTTTTGCATATAATAAACTATGATGAGTATTAAAAATTGCTATACGGAGCAAAAAATATTACGCAGATAGCTTAAGTTCAGAAAAAATAGTTACCTTTGCGGGTCTTTTGTGTTGGGGTATATATAATATATGTCAGGCATGAGGCAATAAATTATTTATTAACATTTTAACGAGCGATTGTATCGCAAAAACTATTTCCATTATGGAGCAGAAGAATTTTGTAGCGAACGAGAATTTCGACTGGAACGCATTCGAGAATGATCTTGATCTTTATGGCGGTCAGTCGAAGGAGGCTATCACTGAGGCTTATGGTAACACAATGTCAAATGTAGCTGTAGGCGAGGTTGTTGAGGGTACTGTTACCGAGATCAACAAGCGCGAGGTTACTGTAAACATCGGTTACAAGTCTGAGGGTCTTATCGCAGCAACTGAGTTCCGCTACAACCCTGACTTGACTGTAGGCGAGAAGGTTGAGGTTTATGTTGAGTCAGTAGAGGACAAGGGTGGCCAGTTGGCACTCTCACACAAGAAGGCTCGTCAGCTCAAGAGCTGGGATCGTGTAAACGAGGCTTTGAACAACGACGAGATTATCAAGGGTTATGTTAAGTGTCGCACTAAGGGCGGTATGATTGTCGATGTATTCGGCATCGAGGCATTCTTGCCAGGCTCACAGATCGACGTTAAGCCTATCCGCGACTACGATGTATATGTTGACAAGACTATGGAGTTCAAGGTTGTTAAGATCAACCAGGAGTTCCGCAATGTAGTTGTATCTCACAAGGCTCTTATCGAGGCAGAGCTCGAGGCTCAGAAGCAGGTTATCATGTCTAAGCTTGAGAAGGGTCAGATCCTTGAGGGTACTGTTAAGAACATCACTACTTACGGTGTATTCATTGACCTTGGTGGCGTTGATGGTCTTATCCACATCACAGATCTTTCTTGGGGTCGTGTTAACCACCCTGAGGAGGTTGTTGCTTTGGATCAGAAGCTTCAGGTTGTTATCCTTGACTTCGATGAGGCTAAGAAGCGTATCGCACTTGGTCTTAAGCAGCTTACAGCTCACCCATGGGAGGCTCTTAGCGCAGAGCTTAATGTAGGTGACAAGGTTAAGGGTAAGGTTGTTGTAGTTACTGACTACGGTGCATTCGTTGAGGTAGCTCCAGGCGTTGAGGGTCTTATCCATGTTTCAGAGATGTCTTGGAGCCAGCCATTGCGCTCAGCTCAGGAGTTCATGAAGGTGGGTGACGAGATCGAGGCTGTTCTTCTTACTTTGGACCGCGAGGAGCGCAAGATGTCTTTGGGTATCAAGCAGCTTACTCCAGATCCATGGGCTGAGATTGAGAACAAGTACCCTGCAGGTACAAAGTGCACAGCTCGCGTACGCAACTTCTCTAACTTCGGTGTATTCGTAGAGATCGAGGATGGTATCGAGGGTCTTGTACACATCTCTGTCCTCTCTTGGACTAAGAAGATTAAGCACCCATCAGAGTTCACACAGGTAGGTGCTGAGCTTGAGGTTGTAGTTCTTGAGATCAACAAGGAGAACCGTCGTCTTTCACTCGGTCACAAGCAGCTTGAGGAGAACCCATGGAACGGTTTCGAGAGCCAGTTCGGCGTTGACAGCGTTCACGAGGGTACTGTAACTGAGGCTAACGACAAGGGTGTTGTAGTATCTTTGGGCGAGAACATCGAGGGCTTCTGCCCAGCTCGTCACGCAGTTAAGGAGGATGGCGCAACTTTGAAGGTAGGCGAGACTGCTGAGTTCAAGGTATTGGAGTTCTCTAAGGCTACAAAGCGTATCACTCTTTCACACAGCCGTATCTTCGAGGAGGCTAAGCGTGAGGCTGTAGCTGCTGAGAAGGCAGAGCGTCGTGCTGCTGCAGATGCTGCTAAGGCAAGCGTTAAGAAGATCAACGCTCAGGTTGAGAAGACAACTCTTGGCGACATCGCAGGTCTTGCAGAGTTGAAGGCTCAGATGGAGAACAAGTAATAATTTCTCAAATTTCTTGTGATAAGGCGTCATCTTTGACCCATCACTACATGTTAACTACCCAGGGCTGTACGTCAAGTACTATCCCTGGGTAGTTCCATTTGTGATAGGCCAAATCTAACCCCTTCTGACAAGAAATTGGGTCGTGGTGCTAGTGGCTGTGGTTTTTATAGAGAGATTAAGGAGATTAGTGATATTTGGAGGTCGATTTCCTAAAATCCTTAACTTCTCTAATCTCCCTAAGCTCTTTAATAAATAGCCTACGGCGTTTAACCTCACAAATGTCATTCTGAACGCAGTGAAGAATCTCTCGGTTAGCACATACATTCAAACCCCGTATAGACCTTGAGATCCTTCGCTACGCTCAGGATGACCACGCGCGTATGCGAAAAAGGGTCATGCGTTTGTGGGTAGTATGGGTATTCTGGGTACTATGGGTAAAATGGGTAGTAATCTGTGTGTTAGTCCGCGTTGATGATGTAGTGCGCTCTGCACGGCAGTGCAGTTAAATGTTGCTCGCGCTTACCCACATTACTCATACTACCCACTCTACCCATATACCCATCGACTGCGCAAATCATTGCATATAAAAGAATAATAGAGTGCCGAAGCACTCTATTACACTTTTGGTATTTAGTAATCGGTATTACTTGCTCTTGATGTACTCATCAATAGCCTTGGCAGCCTTGCGGCCTGCGCCCATGGCGAGGATTACCGTTGCGGCGCCTGTTACGGCATCGCCACCTGCAAAGACACCCGCGCGTGAGGTTGTACCTACCTCGTCAGCCTCGATACAGCCACGGCGGTTGATGTTTAGACCTCCTGTCGTAGAGGCGATAAGTGGGTTTGGTGATGTGCCCAAAGCCATAATCACAACATCGCAGTCGATGGTGAAGTCCGAGCCAGCCTTCTCCTGTGGTGAGCGACGACCCGATGCATCTGGCTCGCCAAGCTCCATCTCCACGCAGTTGATGCCCGTTACCCAGCCATCCTCAGAGCCGAGGATGCGTGTAGGGTTGGTAAGCATACGGAACTCGATGCCCTCCTCCTTGGCGTGGTGTACCTCCTCCTTACGCGCAGGAAGCTCAGCCTCGCCACGGCGATAGACGATAACAGCCTCAGCACCAAGACGCTTAGCGGTACGCACAGCATCCATAGCTACATTACCACCACCCACAACAACGACCTTGCGGCCTACATATACAGGGGTCTCCGAAACCTCAGGATTCCAAGCGCCCATAAGGTTTACGCGAGTAAGGAACTCGTTAGCCGAGAGTACACCATTGAGGTTCTCGCCCTCGATACCCATAAAGCGTGGAAGACCAGCGCCTGAGCCTACGAATACCGCATCGTAGCCCTCCTCATCGAGGAGTGCGTCAATGGTCATAGTGCGGCCGATGATAACATCTGTCTCGAACTTAACACCAAGCTTCTTGACCTCGTTGATCTCGCGTGCAACAACTCTATCCTTAGGCAAGCGGAACTCTGGAATACCGTATGAAAGCACGCCACCCAAGCGGTGCAAAGCCTCGAATACATCAACCTGATAGCCGAGCTTTGCAAGGTCCGAAGCACAAGCCAAGCCTGCAGGACCACTACCTACAACGGCTACGCGGTGGCCATTAGGCTCGATGGTTGGTGCTTCAACCTCTGCGCTATGCTCCAAAGACCAGTCGCCCACGAAGCGCTCAAGCTTACCGATAGCTACTGGCTCTCCCTTGATGCCAAGAACACATGAGCCCTCGCACTGTGACTCCTGAGGACATACACGACCACAGATTGATGGCAATGAGCTATCTACATGGATTGTGTCCGCAGCGGCGCGGATGTCGCCCTCGGTGAGGTGGTGGATAAAGGTTGGGATATTGATATTTACAGGACATGCAGCAACGCAACGAGGATTCTTGCAGTTAAGACAGCGTGAAGCCTCAAGGAGTGCCTCCTCCTGGTTATAGCCGTAGCATACCTCCTCGAAGTTGGTAGCACGCACCTTAGGGTCTTGTTCGCGTACAGCAACGCGTGGTATCTTATTCGCCATAGCATTTACATTTATGTTCGTGATTCTCTGATGCTGTTCTCTCCTGGTTGCGGTACATGCCCTGACGGCGTATCGCCTCATCGAAGTCCACAAGGTGACCATCGAACTCTGGACCATCAACGCAGGTGAAGAGGGTCTTGCCACCAACAGATACGCGGCAAGCACCGCACATACCTGTGCCGTCAACCATCAGTGCGTTGAGTGATACGGTGGTCTGCAGATTCCAAGGCTTTGTTGTGAGGCATACGAACTTCATCATAATCATAGGACCGATACATACGCACTCGTCATATTTGCGACCTTCGACCTCAACAAGCTCCTTCATAAGGCCTGTAACCATACCTTTATAGCCCTCGGTGCCATCGTCTGTTGCGATATGTACATTGCCTACCTTAGCCATCTCCTCGGTGTAGATAAGCATATTCTTGCTCTTAGCGCCGATGATAACATCGCACTCCACACCATGTTCGTGCAACCACTTAACCTGTGGATATACAGGTGCAGTACCCACACCACCTGCCACAAAGAGATACTTGCGCTTGCGAAGCTCCTCCAAAGGCATGTGTACAAACTCTGATGGACGACCAAGAGGACCTGCGAAGTCCACTAACGAATCGCCCTCGTTAAGGGCACATATCTTGCGTGTGGACATACCTATAGTCTGGGTTACGATAGTTACCGTACCTGCCTCTGTGTCATAGTCGGCAATGGTGAGCGGAATACGCTCGCCATTCTCAGTAGCACGCACAATGACGAACTGTCCTGGTAGGGCAGCGCGTGCCACGCGCTCGGCAGCAATCCTCATAAGGAAGATGTTATCTGCGAGCTGGCGTTTTTCAACAATCTTAAACATCTTTTTAGTTTTATTTAGGTATCAATCAATTATTGCGTTTACTTTAATAGTCTGCATCGGTCTTACGGGATCGTTAGTCACTATGCGTAATCTTGCCGTGAAGACACCTTCGCTAAGTTCTATACGCTCGGTGTGGAGGATTATCACTATCTCGGCACTCTCGTTGGGTTGCAGGGTGCGACACTCAGCAATGCCCTCAACAGCCTCAGAGGATGACTCTATACAGCGTAATTCAAGGGGCGATGCTCCAATGTTAGTCACTATCGCCACCTGCTCCAAAACACTATTAGCGCAATTTATCTCCCCAAATTTAATAATATTTTTTGAAATATCAGCACGCGGAGCAGAAATATCATCTACAGTGCTGAAATTGTCCGTTGCGATAGCCTCTGTGCTTAGGGTGTAGCGCGCCCTCTGACCATCTATTACTATATATATAATGTCGCGTATGGTGCCGTATATATCGCACTCCTCGGGGAGTGTATAGCTAAGTGTTATGTCGCCTGTAGCTCCCGCAGCTATTGTGGTGGGGTGGTCGATTGTGAGATAGCCCGACTGAGTAGTATGCTCCATACCTATTATTATAGGCTCCATAGAGGTGTTTACATAGCCTATATGCTCCTCGATGGTTGTGCCATGTTCGATGTATCCAAAAGCGTGAAAGTTGCTCCTGAGGCGCAGACCACCACCCATATCAAAGGGATAAAGCTCATCTATGGTGCGCTCCCTCTCCTGAACAAATCCCTCGATGGTTAGGCGTATAGGCTCCGTGGAGTCGGATGTTGTAACGAAGATATGCTTATCTATACGACCTGGTCGGTTGAAAGGGTTGAAGCGTACTTTGACCTCACATCTTTCATTTGGGGCTATTTCATCTTTGGTATAGTATGCCGATGTGCAGCCACATGAGGTCTCAACTTCTGTGATTCGGATGTTATTTTTGCCCTCGTTTATGGCGGTAAAGGTACACGATTGCTCACCTCCATCCTCTTTAATATGCCCAAAGTTGTGGACCATGCTCTGAAATTTTAGCGCACTTTGTGGCTCCTGAGCATAAGTTGCTATAGAAAATAGCATGAATAGTGTTAGGATATATATAAATTTTGGCTGTTTCATAAGACAAAGATACTTCTTTTTTGTGATATTTCAAACTCCTTTTTTCTGTGGTTTTCGGGCGAAAAAAGGCGATTTTTACAGAAAAAACGCGTTTTTTTAAGAAAAAGTGCATTTTTTCGAAAAAAAGTTGTGAAAAAATTTGCAGAATAAAAAATAATGCCTACCTTTGCACCGCAATCGAAAGATAACGGTTCTTTAAAACAAGCCTGAATAGCTCAGTCGGTTAGAGCACATGACTGTTAATCATGGGGTCCTAGGTTCAAGTCCTTGTTCAGGCGCTAAGTGCGAGGGGTGCACAAAGG
>JAZRRF010000031.1:0-19234 GCA_045650465.1 Alistipes sp. | reverse complement strand
TATCAGGTCTTGTCTTCCTAAGACCGCTTGGCCTCCGACTTCCCCTCGGGCTGTACTTCGTGTACTATCCCGAGGGGATCTTCTTTTGCGATAGAACAAATCTGACCCCTTCTGACAAGAAATTAGGTTGTGGCGCTAAGGATGTTCTATCTCATAAGGTGAAAACTGAAAGGTGAAAACTGAAAAGTTAGGTATGCTTCGCATAAGTTTTATAAACACGCGTCGCAGACACCACACTTTTCAGTTTTCACTTTTTACCTTTCAGTTTCTTTGATTGAGTAGTTAGGCTACTCAATCAAAGATATGCTTCGCTGGATAAAGTCGGTGAGGTTCTTGCCCTTGAGCATGCCGTTTGATAGTAGGGCGAGGTCGATAATTTGGCGTACCTTCTTGTTCTCCTTGCCAATCTCCATAAGGCGGCTATTGCGCTCCTCGCGAAGCTCCACAACGCGCTTAGATAGCTGCTCGCGCATATCCTTCTCCTCCTGGGTCAAATCTTCGACCTTCTTATCCTTGACCGTCTCCTCGAAGCGGCTCTCCTCCTGCTCGGCTGCGGTAATCTTCTTACCCATGGTGCGAAGCTTGTCGCCATACTCTCGCTCCACCTCGCCAAGGATGTCTATGACGATAGGGTGGTTGCCATTGACTGTGATAGTGAAGTTATCGGGCATATGTGAGTAGAAGCGGCTCATGTCGCCACCCGATGTTGCTGCCATCTCCTTCATGCGGCGCATAAACTCGTTCTGTGTGATAACTACAGGGGCAGACTCCTCGGACATGCCCTCGAAGGATACATGGTAGTGTATCTTCTCATCATCAGGTAGTTGGCTCTCAAAGACTGGACGCATGATATCCTGCTGCTCGGATGATAGTGACATGGCGTTACGCTCCTCCTTACGGATGATATTCTCTACAATATCGCTATCTACACGCACAAAGCGCACCTTGTCGTTCTTAGACTCGAAGTACTGGATATAGTGGCTGTCGAGCTGACCGTTCATCTCCAAAATGTCGTAACCCTTAGCCTTGGCAGCCTCAACAAAGCTATTCTTAGCCACAGCATCATCTACATAGAGCATAATGGTAAAGCCATCCTTATCTGTCTGTAGCTCCTTAACCTTCTCGATATACTCCTCTGAGGTGTAGTATTTACCCTCGATGCTCTTCCAGAGCATGAACGATGCTGCCTTCTCGGCAAACTTCTCATCGGTGAGGATGCCGTACTGTATAAAGACCTTCAAATCGTCCCACTTAGCCTCATAGTCAGGGCGCATGGTGTTGAAGAGCTCCTGAAGACGGTCTGCCACCTTGCGGGTGATGTAGCTCGAAATCTTCTTAACATTTGAGTCGCTCTGAAGGTAGCTACGCGATACATTAAGCGGAATATCTGGTGAGTCGATAACGCCATGGAGCAGTGTCAAATACTCAGGTACGATGCCATTGACCTCGTCTGTCACAAACACCTGATTTGAGTATAGCTGTATGCGGTTGCGCTGAATATCGAAGTTGGAGTTAATCTTAGGGAAGTAGAGGATACCTGTAAGATTGAACGGATAGTCGATATTTAGGTGGATGTAGAAGAGTGGCTCCTCGGATGTAGGGTAGAGGTCCGAGTAGAACTCCTTATACTCCTCCTCGCTAATCTCCGCAGGCATGCGTGTCCATAGTGGTGTGGTATTGTTGATGATGTTATCCTCCTGGGTATCAACATACTTACCATCCTCCCACTTGGTCTTCTTGCCAAAGGCAATAGGAATAGGCAGGAAGTGACAATATTTGCGTAGGAGCTTACTTATCTCGTCGCGCTGGGCATACTCCGAGCAATCCTCAGAGATGTGAAGCACGATGCGTGTGCCGCGCTCAAGCTTCTCCTCAAGCTCCTCCATTTCAAACTCTGGTGAGCCGTTGCAGCTCCAGTGTACGCTCTTCTCCTCGTTGCGGTAGGACTGTGAGAATATCTCAACCTTGTCGGCAACCATAAACGATGAGTAGAAACCAAGACCGAAGTGACCTATGATAGCCTGATCCTTGTACTTAGCCATAAACTCCTCAGCACCCGAGAAGGCTATCTGGTTGATGTACTTGTCAACCTCCTCCATTGACATGCCTATACCGCGGTCGGTGATGATAAGACGCTTTGCTTCGCTATCTACATCCACATGGATAGTTAGGTCGCCAAGCTCACCTGTGAACTCACCCTTTGAGCTGAGCGTCTTGAGCTTCTGTGTTGCATCTACAGCGTTGGAGATAAGCTCTCTAAGGAAGATCTCATGATCCGAGTAGAGGAACTTCTTAATCACGGGGAAGATATTCTCTGTTGTTACCCCAATCTTGCCATTTTTCATAATTTTTGCTATTTTTGTTTGTATTGCTATCTGTTGGATGGTGGTTCGACAAACAGCGTGCCATAACTCGTTAGGTGACATTTTGTCAGTTGTTGTCACGATAAAGAGGCAAAACGCAAATAAATATAAGGTAAGTGTTGAAACCTTAATATATTTTTTTTATCTTTGCAAACTGATTATATATTAAGCAGAATGAAGAATATACGCAACTTTTGTATTATTGCACATATTGACCATGGTAAGAGTACCTTGGCAGATCGTTTGTTGGAGAAGACAAATACACTTAACCAGCGCGAGATGCAGGCGCAGGTGCTCGATGATATGGACCTTGAGAGAGAGAAGGGAATCACCATCAAGAGCCACGCCATACAGATGGAGTATAAGGCGCGCAATGGTGAGAACTATACACTAAACCTTATCGATACCCCAGGACATGTGGACTTCTCGTATGAGGTGTCACGCGCTATAGCCTCGTGTGAGGGTGCGCTCCTTGTTGTGGATGCAACACAGGGTATTCAGGCACAGACCATATCTAACCTATATCTTGCCCTTGGTCAGGATCTTGAGATTATTCCTGTACTCAATAAGATTGACTGTGAGTCGGCAATGATTGACGAGGTTAAGGATCAGATTATTGACCTTATTGGTTGTAAGGAGGAGGATATATTGCTCGCTTCGGGTAAGACAGGTCAGGGTGTTGAGGAGGTCTTGGAGGCTATCGTGGAGCGTGTGCCAGCACCTGAGGGTGATCCTAATGCGCCACTTCAGGCTCTTATCTTCGACTCGGTATTCAACCCATTCCGTGGCGTTATTGCCTACTTCCGCGTATTCAATGGTACGATACATAAGGGCGAGCATGTTAAGTTCTTCAATGCGGGCAGCGAGTATGATGCCGATGAGATTGGCGTACTTAAATTGAAGATGGTTGCTAAGGATGAGATTAAGGCTGGAGATGTAGGTTACATCTGCTCGGGTATCAAGAACTCTACGGATGTCAAGGTGGGTGATACCATAACCTCGGTGGCTAACCCTGCGTTGGAGGCTATTGCCGGCTTTGAGGATGTTAAGCCTATGGTCTTTGCGGGTGTATATCCTGTTGAGGCTGACCAGTATGAGGATTTGCGTGCTTCGCTCGAGAAGCTTAAGCTAAACGATGCATCACTAACCTTCGAGCCTGAGAGTTCATTGGCGTTGGGCTTTGGTTTCCGTTGTGGCTTCCTCGGTTTGTTGCACATGGAGATTATCCAGGAGCGTCTATATCGTGAGTTCGACATGGATGTTATCACTACCGTGCCTAATGTGTCGTACCACATCACAACAACACAGGGCGAGGAGCTTGAGGTACACAACCCTTCGGGACTACCTGAGATTACCAAGGTGGCAAAGATTGAGGAACCTTATATCCTTGCTCAGATTATCACCAAGGCAGACTTCCTCGGTAATGTCCTAAAGCTATGTATCGACAAGCGCGGTGTGATGAAAAACCAGACCTTCATTACTCAGGACCGCGTGGAGGTTAACTTCGAGATGCCGCTCTCGGAGATCGTCTTTGACTTCTACGATAAGCTTAAGAGTATCTCTAAGGGTTATGCCTCATTCGACTACCACCGTACTGGCTATCAGCTAAGTAAGCTTGCAAAACTTGATATTCTGCTTAATGGCGAGGCTGTGGATGCCCTATCATCGCTTATATATGCCGATCACGCCTACGACTTCGGTCGTAAGATGTGTGAGAAGCTTAAGGAGCTTATCCCACGCCAGCAGTTCGACATCGCCATACAGGCTGCTATAGGTGCCAAGATTATCGCCCGCGAGACCGTTAAAGCGGTGCGTAAGGATGTAACAGCAAAGTGTTACGGTGGTGATATCTCGCGTAAGCGTAAGCTCCTTGAGAAGCAGAAGGCTGGTAAGAAGCGTATGCGCCAGATTGGCTCGGTGCAGGTGCCACAGTCGGCATTCTTGGCGGTACTCAAAATGGACTAAAATATATAAAGTGAAAACTGAAAACTGAAAACTGAAAAGTTTGGTGTCTGCGACGCAGTTTATAAAGTATAAAGTAATATCAGCAACGCATATTATAAAACTTATGCGAAGCATACCATACCTTTCAGTTTTCACTTTTCACTTTTCAGTTTCTTCGCAGTAGTAGCTCAGTTGGTAGAGCATCGGCTTCCCAAGCCGAGGGTCGCGGGTTCGAGTCCCGTTTGCTGCTCACATAAACCAAAAACTTAACTATATGAAAAAGTCATTATTAGTCGCCTTGTTTGCACTATTCGCAATAGGTGGCATCTCGGCGCAGGAGTACAGACCTACAAAGGCTAACCTCCGTTCACGAAAGGAGTTTGCAGAGGATCGTTTCGGAGTCTTCATCCATTGGGGTATCTACAGTCTCTATGGTCAGGGTGAGTGGTATATGCAGAATGCCGGTCTTGACCGTGATGAATATGCTAAGGCTGCAGATGCCTTCTACCCACACCGCTTCAACGCTAAGAAGTGGGTGTCGTTGGTAAAGGCTTCGGGTGCTAAGTATATCTGTATCACCACACGCCACCACGATAGCTTCTCGATGTGGAATACTAAGTATTCGGACTACAACATTGTGGATGCTACGCCTTTCAAGCGCGATATCCTCAAGGAGATTGCTAAGGAGTGCGATAAGCAGGATATAGCCCTTCACCTCTACTATTCGCATGCCGACTGGTATCGTGATGACTACCCTCGTGGTCGCACTGCTAAGGAGGTTACAGGTCGTGACTCTACACGCATAAGCTGGGACAGCTACTACAAATTCATGAACCGTCAGCTTACCGAGCTTCTAAAGAACTATGGCAAGGTGCGCGCTATATGGTTTGACGGCTGGTGGGATCATGACCAGGATGAGGTGCCTTTCGATTGGCATCTTCAGGAGCAGTATAAGTTGGTACACAAGCTACAGCCACGATGCCTTGTAGCTAACAACCACCATCAGGCACCATTTGCTGGTGAGGATATTCAGATTTTTGAGCGTGACCTTCCAGGCGAAAATGAGTATGGTCTTTCGGGTCAGGAGATTGGTCAGCTACCTTTGGAGACTTGCCAGACTATGAACGGCATGTGGGGATATAAGGTTGCGGATCAGAACTACAAATCTACTGAGGAGCTTATTCGCTACTTGGTAAGCACAGCTGGTAAGGGTGCTAACCTACTCCTCAATGTTGGCCCTCAGCCTAACGGTGAGATTCCTTTCGCAGCTCAGGAGCGTCTTCGCGCTATGGGTAAGTGGCTTAAGGCTAATGGTGCAACTATCTATGGTACTCAGGCAGGTGATGTACCACAGCAGGAGTGGGGTTGCACAACCCGTAAGGGCGATAAGCTATATGTTCATATCTTCGAGTTGGAGGATACTGAGCTTCGCTTGCCTTTGCAGTGTAATGTTGTGAGCGCTAAGGTCTTTGGTAAGAGCAAGCAGGTGGAGTATCGCATGGAGAATGGTGAGCTTGTACTCAATGTAGGTAATATTCCTGACATTGCAGACTATATCATCGAGGTTAAGACCATTGCCGAGCAGCCTAAGAAGGCTTCTAAGCAGAAGAAGGCTAAGAAGGAGAAGAAGGCTAAGGCAGAGGAGCAGGCTGAGCTATTGGACGCTGAGGCAGAGGCTTCAACTGAGGCTGAGGTTGCTACTGAGGCTGAGGTTGCTACTGAGGCAGAGACCTCAACTGAGGCTGAGGCTTCAATAGAGGCTGAGGAGGTTAAGGTTGTGGAGCCTGTAGAGGCTGAGGCTAAGGTCGAGGAGCCTGTAGCAGAGATAGCATCTGAGGAAGCTGAGGCTTAATCGGGTTTAAGTAGCTTCTATAAATCGGTTCACGAGGTATTGTGCTTGATTTATTCAGGCAAAGTGCGTTTTTTTTACTGATTTATAGGAGATACCTTGATAATTATCTTTAAAATATCGCAGTCCATAGTTGTGGATTGCGATATTTTTCTTATCTTTGCGCGATAATCGCGCGAACAGAAGTGGTGTGTTTGGTGCGATGTTGTGGAGCAATGAAAATTTTATAAAACAATAACAATAATAAAACTTTTTAACAATGCAGAGTAAAGGAATTATCAAGTGGTTGGCAGTCCTTTTGGGTATTGCCAGCATCTTCCAGCTCTCGTTCACTTTTGTGACTCGTAACATCGAGGCTGATGCAAAGGAGCAGAGCGACCCACAGGCCTATCTTGACCAGAAGTGGGATGAGAAAGTCTATTTCGGTTACACCTATGGTGAGTGTAAGGAGAAGGAGTTGAACTTGGGTCTTGACCTCAAGGGTGGTATGAATGTCATGCTTGAGATTAAGGCAGTGGATGTTATCCGCACCAACGCATTCAACGACATCGCTGTTGCATCGAACAACGCTCTTCGTGAGAGCATCGAGGCAGCGCTTAAGGCTGCTGCTAAGCTCGAGACTACTGCTGAGGTTGTAGATGCATATCTTGCTGCTCTCTCGGCTGAGGATATGAAGGCTATCTACGGCACTGAGGATGCATCGGCTATCGCATCGACACTTAAGACAAATGTTAGCGACTCTGTGGCTAAGATGAATGAGGTGTTGGCAACTCGTATCGACCTTCTTGGTGTTGTACAGCCAAACATCCAGCCTGTAGCAGGTACTAACCGTATCATGGTTGAGCTTCCAGGTGTTAAGGAGCCAGAGCGCGTAAGTAAGCTTTTGGCATCTACTGCAAACCTTGAGTTCTGGGAGGTATGCTCAGCAGAGGATACTAACGCTATCATGCAGGCTCTCTTCATGGAGGCTGATGCTCTTGTTCGTGAGTATCTTCTTGCTAATGGCGCTGAGGAGACTGAGGTTAGCTACTCTCCACTTAGCGACCTTATCTCAACATCATACCCAGCAATCGCAGGCGATGGCACAACTACAACATTCAGCGTTTATGAGCCTATCGTTGCTGCTGCTGAGAAGTCTAATATCCAGCGTATCAACGAGTACCTCGCTATCGATGCAGTAGCTCAGTTGTTCCCAGCAGATGTTAAGCTTGCATGGTCAAACAAGAGCTCTTTGGATAGCTCTAAGGGTACATTCCTTCTCTACGCTTTGAAGGGTAAGGATGGCGCTTTGCTTCCAGTATTGGATGGCTCAGGCATCACATCTGCACGCGCACAGGGTGGTCAGTATGGTGGCTTCGAGGTATCTATGACAATGGACTCTAAGACAGCTATCGAGTGGGGTAACATCACTGGTGCAAATGTTGGTCGATCTATCGCTATCGTGCTTGATAACTATGTATATTCTGCACCTCGCGTAAATGGTCGTATCGACGGTGGTTCTTCATCTATCACCGGTAACTTCTCTGCTCAGGAGGCTGAGGACTTGGCAAGCGTACTTAGCTCAGGTAAGTCACCAGCACCTGCAACTATTATCTACTCTGAGGTTGTAGGTCCATCACTCGGTCAGCAGTCTATCAACGCAGGTTTGCTCTCATTCGTATTGGCATTCTGCTTGGTACTTATCTACATGGCATTCTTCTACAACCGCGCTGGTTGGTTCGCTAATATCGCTCTTATCTGCAATGTATTGCTTCTCTTCGGTGTTCTTACATCATTCGGTGCAGTATTGACATTGCCAGGTATCGCCGGTATCGTACTTACTATGGGTATGGCTGTGGATGCTAATGTTATCATCTTCGAGCGTATTAAGGAGGAGTTGCGTGGCGGTAAGGGTCTTATGCTTGCTATCAAGGATGGTTTCTCTAACGCTTACTCAGCTATCATCGATGGTAACATCACTACAATCATCACCGGTATCGTACTCTTCTTCTTCGGTACAGGTCCTGTTAAGGGCTTCGCTACTACCTTGGTTGTAGGTATCATCACATCGCTCTTCTGCGCTATCTTCATCACTCGTCTTTTGATTGAGACTCGTGTTGAGCGTAAGGGTGAGATTAAGTTCTCTTCAAAGCTTACTGAGAACTTCTTGCAGGGTATTAAGTTCAGCTTTATCTCTAAGCGTAAGGTATCATACATCGTTTCAGGTGTATTGCTTGTTGCATCTATTATCTCGCTCCTCACCCTCGGTCTTAACCAGGGTGTTGAGTTCACAGGTGGTCGTTCTTATGTTGTTAAGTTCAACGAGACTGTGAATGTTGAGGATGTACGCCAGAGCCTTGAGGCAGAGTTTGAGGCTGTAGCAGATGCTGCAAACTCATCTATCGAGGTTAAGCAGTTCGGTGCTGACAACCAGGTGCGTATCGTTACTCAGTACCAGCCTGAGGGTCTTGACGGTGAGGAGGCTAACGATGTTGTTGACCGCTTGTTGTTCGCAGCGTTGGATGAGTTCTTCACTATCGAGGGCTTCGGTTTCGATGAGTTCCGTACAGCAGGTGACGGCATTGCTCAGTGGGGTATCGCTTCGTCTGAGCAGGTTAACGAGTCTATCTCTTCTGAGATGACCGTAAACTCTATCATCGCCGTTGTTATCGCCTTGATTGCTATTGGTTGCTATATCGCTATCCGCTTCCGTCGTTGGCAGTGGGCTTTGGGTGCTACAGCAGCCTTGGCACACAACGCATTGCTCGTTATCGGTATCTTCTCTATGTTGTATGCTGTTATGCCATTCAACCTTGAGGTTAACCAGGCATTCATCGCAGCTATCCTTACTATCATCGGTTACTCTATCAACGATACTGTGGTTATCTTCGACCGTATCCGTGAGTTCATGGGCTTGTACCCTAAGCGTGATATTAAGGAGAATATCGATAGCGCTATCTGTGCTACATTGTCGCGTACAATTAATACCTCAGGTACTACGCTCGTAACCTTGTTGGCTATCTTCATCTTCGGTGGTGAGACTATCCGTGGTTTCGTCTTCGCGTTGATCCTTGGTGTTATCATCGGTACATACTCTTCAGTATTCATCGCAACACCTATTGCCTACGACCTTCAGCGTAAGGCACCACTCAAGGGTGTTGAGCAGAAGGAGGAGGAGTAATCCTTACCTATATTTATATTGAAGGGTCATGCTTTAGGGTGTGACCCTTTTCTAATTACCCTCAGAACGGACACGACTCCTCCGAGATGACCATATCGGTGATGTCTCTTTCGTCTCTTTCGTCTCTGTGGTCTCTCGGGTCTCTTGTTATTTTGGGACGAGAGGGACAAGAGAGACAAGAGAGACCAGAGCGAGGTCGGGCATCAGAGGTCGTGCGTTGTCCGCGTTGATGCTGTCGTGCGTTGTCCGCGACTTCTCTTTCGTCTTTTTTGTCCCTGAGGTCTCTTTCGTCTCTTGTTATTTTTGAGACGAGAGAGACGAGAGAGACAAGAGAGACTATAGGGACGGCAGAGAGGTCGGGGATCAGCGTTGTCACTATCGAGCGCTACGCACTGCCGTGCAGATAAATGACGCTCGCGCCTACCCACTCTACCCATCACTACCCACTTCTACCCATAACTACCCATAACTACCCACAGACTGCGCGACCAACTGCTCCACCGACTGCGCCAAAAGTCGCGGACTTTTAACTTTTTCTGATTACTAATTTCTAATTACTAATTGTTTTTCGTATCTTTGTGCAAACATTAAAATAATGGATAGGATAGTAATATTTTTCAAGCGCATCATGTCGTACATCACACCTGGCTATGTGGCAATGGTGGTGGCGGCGTTCATACTTTGGTACATCACCAAGCTCGGTGAGAACTACACCACAGACCATGAGGTTGTCGTGGTGATTGAGGGTAAGAGCTACGATGTGGATTGCACAATCCGCGGTAAGGGTACAAACCTTATCAGCCACACGCTTTCGCGTCGTGGTAGTGACTTTGTTATCCCTGCCGAGGAGCTTAGCTTCGATAAGGAGGTTACCGACGACAACGGTCTTACCTATCGTCATGTTACGAATGTGTCGTTGCAACAGGCTCTCAATGCCCGCATGAACGATGTTGATGTCATCGCTGTGGGTGCTGTGCCGATGATACTTTTTGAGGAGTAGGCTATGTATAAGGTTGGTATTACAGGCGGCATAGGCTCGGGTAAGAGCACCGTATGCCGTATTCTTGGGGAGCATGGTGTTGCGACCTACGACGCTGATAGCAGGGCTAAGGAGCTTATGGCAACATCCGTGGAGGTGCGTAGCGCCCTTATAGAGAGTTTTGGCGCGGAGTGCTTCACCTCGGAGGGGCTTAACCGCAGCTACCTCGCAGAGAGGGTGTTTAATGATGCCGAGCAACTCGCAACCCTAAATAGCATTGTTCATCCTGCCGTTATCCGTGATTTCGAGCAGTGGGCAGAGGCTCAGGAGGGTGTGTATGTTCTCTTCGAGTCGGCGATACTCTTCGAGGCTGGCTTGGAGAGTAGGGTGGATGCCACGGTGGCAGTCATGGCGCCTGAGGCGTTGCGCGTGGAGCGTGTCATGGAGCGTGAGAGCTGGACAAGGGAGCAGGTCTTGGCGCGCATACACAATCAAATGTCGGACGATGAGCGTGCCGACAGGGCGAAGTATGGCGTGGTGAATATCGACTTGGAGGATTTGGAGGAGGATGTGGCACAGCTACATCGCAGACTAAGCTATGATGCTCAGCACAAGTAATATCAACCTCCGTCGTAGCCATGTTATGGCTATTGTGAATGTTACGCCCGACTCCTTCTACTCGGGTAGTCGCACAACCTCTACGGAGGATATAGTGCGTAGGGTCGAGCGCGTTATTGCGGAGGGTGCTACAATCATAGATATAGGTGGCTACTCCAGCCGCCCCAATGCCACGGAGGTGTCATTGGAGGAGGAGTGGCAGCGTGTGCGCCGTGGCTTGGAGGCTGTGGCTAAGGTAGGTGGCGGCGTTGCGGTGTCGGTGGATAGCTTCCGCGCAGAGATTATACGCCGTGCCGTGGAGGAGTTTGGTGAGGTTATAGTCAATGATATCTCGGCAGGCGAGCAGGACTCGGAGATGCTTGGCGTGGTGGCGCGGTATGACCTTCCCTATGTTGCTATGCACATGCGTGGCACGCCTCAGACGATGCAGTCGATGACCGAGTATGAGGGTGGTGTTGTTGCGGCTGTTGTGGAGTACTTCAAAGGGCGCGTGGAGGAGATTGCCTTGGCGGGTGTTCGACGCGATAGGATTATCATCGACCCAGGCTTTGGCTTTGCCAAGAGCACGGAGCAGAACTATGAACTACTGCGCGACCTTGACAAGCTCAGAGCACTCGGTTATCCACTCTTGGTGGGTCTGTCGCGCAAGTCAATGATATATAAGCCCTTGGGTATAACCCCTGAGGAGTCATTATCCGGCTCTTTAGCCTTGGCGTGGGAGGCGTTGCGTGGCGGTAGTGCCATTTTGCGTGTTCACGATGTGGCAGAGACGGCGCAGATACTCAGGCTAAATAACATATATAGGAATGATAGAGGTTAGAAACATAGTTAAGCGTTTCGGCAGTTTGGAGGTCTTACATGGCGTGTCGCTCGATATTGCAGATAGGGAGATTGTATCTATCGTAGGTCAGAGTGGTGCGGGTAAGACCACTCTTTTGCAGATTATAGGCTCGCTGCTCGAGGCAGATAGTGGTGAGGTGACTATTGACGGCGTGGCGCTATCCTCGCTTAGTGACGATGCCCTCTCTGCGTTCCGTAATAGCCATATAGGCTTTATCTTTCAGAGCTACCAGCTTCTGCCCGAGTTTACCGCCTTGGAGAATGTCATGATGCCTATGCTTATCGCTGGAGGCAAGCGTTCTGATGCTGAGCTTAGGGCGCGTGAGTTGCTCATGATGGTGGGTATGTCGCACCGCGAGGAGCATAAGCCCGAGGCTCTGTCGGGAGGTGAGCAGCAGCGTGTAGCCATAGCGCGTGCCTTGATGATGCGCCCATCGGTTGTCTTGGCTGATGAGCCTACGGGAAATCTCGATAGCTCAACCCGCGAGGAGATAGAGCGCCTATTTACGGAGCTTCGTGACAGCACAGGGCAGACCTTTGTTATTGTTACGCATGACGAGGCTCTTGCTGCCAAGTCGGATAGAGTAATACATATGCGCGATGGCAGAATTCTATAACGATATGAGCCATGAGCAGCTCGGGGAGTTGCTTGAGGAGCTACATGATAAGTTCAACTGCGAGGAGTTCATCGAAGCAGACCCCATCAGCGTACCCCATAGCTTCAGCCTAAGGGGGGATAGAGAGATTGCAGGGTTGCTCGCCTCGACCATAGCGTGGGGCAACCGCAAGGCGATAGTCAAGAGCGCCCACCGTATGATGCGATATATGGACAACGCCCCCTATGACTTTGTCCTTAACGCCTCGGAGGAGGAGTTGCAGAGCCTCACATCCTATGTCCACCGCACCTTCAATGGCGAGGACTTCAAGGATTTTGTTCGTGGCATGCGCCATATAATCACTCAGTGGGGTAGTATTGGTGGCTTCTTTGAGAGCCGCTACGAGGCTACCCGCGACCTAAGAGTTGTGTTGTCGGAGTTTCGCCGCGAGTTCCACGCCGCAGAGCATAACCCCCACTCCGAGAAACATATGTCATCCATAGATAAGGGTGCAGCCTGCAAGAGGCTATGCATGTATCTTAGGTGGATGGTGCGTGAGGATGATAGGGGTGTGGACTTCGGTCTGTGGCGCAAGATACCTATGTCGGCACTCTATATGCCACTTGATATACACACAGGGCGTATGGGTCGTAGCTTGGGGCTACTAATACGCAAGCAGAGCGATTGGAAGGCTGTCGAAGAGCTTACAGCCTCACTCTGTGCCTTCGATGCGAGTGACCCAGTGCGTTACGACTACTCTCTTTTCGGCGTTGGTATATCGAAGATGTTTGACATATAACCTATGTTTCGTTTTAAGCACTTTACCATCGAGGATGAGCTTTGCGCCATGAAGGTGGGCACGGATGGTGTTCTTCTTGGCGCATGGGCAGATGTTGAGTCCGATAGAGAGATACTTGATGTAGGCACAGGCTCTGGTATAGTTGCCCTTATGGCCCTTCAGCGCAACTCAGAAACTGATGTCGTAGCCCTCGATATAGATAGCGATGCTGTGACGCAGACCCGCCACAATGCTGATAATACACCATGGGGCGAAAGAGTGACTACGATATGCTCGGATGTGGCTGAGTATAAGAGTGATATAAAGTTTGACCATATACTCTCCAACCCACCATACTTTGTGGAGAATACCCACTCACCCAATAGCCAGCGCGACAAAGCCCGCAATGTGGAGTCGCTACCCTTCGAGGTGCTGGTAGAGAGCGCTGAGAGGCTGCTTAGGTGTGGCGGTAGGCTCACCGTTATCCTCCCCACGGAGTGCGCGTCCCTGTTTCGTCGTGTGGCGTTTGAGAGGTTGTGGCTAAGTAGGCTATGCTTGGTGCATACGGTAGAGGGTGATGCTCCCAAGCGTGTGCTTATGGAGTTTACACTCACCAGTACCCCCATTATGCCTCGCACCGAGGAGCTTACAATGCAGCACCGTGATGGCAACTATACGGCAAAATATAGGGAGCTAACCAAAGATTTCTACCTAAACTTTTGACGCACACGAAATAATTTACTAATTTTGTGGGTTAAATATTACGATTATGAGAAAACTACTATTTGTAGCGGCTATGCTTATAGCCTCAGCGATATATTCTGATGCTTCAGCGCAGCACCTTGAGAAGATGCGCATAGGCAGATATAAGGAGGGTGATAAGGTTATTATTGCCGAGGCTAATACAACACTTAAGGTTAAGGTTGTCATTGAGTATGATGAGTTTGAGGCGGGACCCTATGCCCGTTATGCGCAGAAGCTCCTTGGCACACGCGCCTCGTTTGTTAATCGCGCGGAGTATCGTGTTGTAGGCGCAGATGTAGCCCTTATGGATGATAACGATCATGGCTTTACGCAAAACTTCGATAGGTTTGAGGGACACTCCATCAGCGACCAGAAGATACAAATAGACCGTATGACCACTTCGGAGATGAGCGTTGAGAGTGCCGCGCGTCAAGCTGCGGAGACCATCTTTAAGCTCCGTAAGGCACGCATGGAGATGATTACAGGCGAGCAGGGTGAGGGTGTCTTTGGCGGAGGCTTGGAGAGCGCTCTTAGGGAGATTGAACGCTTGGAGAGTGCCTATCTCGAGCTATTCTATGGTCGCCGTGCGCTCAGCTACGAGACCCGTACCTATGTACTTCCTGTTAGCAGCGATAACACTTCGATGACCATCTCTCGTTTCAGTGTTGACGATGGTCTTGTTGCGGTGGATGATCTTTCAGGAGATGTCATCTTCCTCAATATCAACCCATCGGATATGGAGTACCCTGCCAGCGATGAGAAGGGCGTTATTGCAATTCGTTATGCCAATAATGCTGAGGTCTCAGTATGTCTCGGTAACCGTGTGTTGGTTAGCCGTGTCATGCCAATCTATGAGTTTGGTGAGACGGTGATGATTGTTAAGCCTCGCTAAACAGGTAACTCTTTTACTAGTTTGTAGTACATTCCTATGGATAATACCCAGCGAATGATAGCCCTGCTTGGCAAGGTGCGTAAGCAGATGAACGGTGCGGTGTCGGAGAGCATGGCAACACATGGTGAGCAGTACGGCTTGAACTATGGCGTCTCAATAGCTACGCTACGCGAGATTGCTGACGGGGAGAGTAAGGACTACGCCTTTGCTAAGTACCTCTACCAGCAGCAAGTCCGAGAGTTGAAGATATGTGCATGTCATATCGCAGACCCTAAGATGGTCGATACGCATGAGTTCCCGTTCTGGTCACGCGGTATAACAAATGCAGAGCTTGCCGAAGAGCTTGCCTTTGCACTCTTCTCGAAGATTTACGATATAAACTCGTTGATGGGTATTTGGAGTACCGAGAGCAATGAGATGGTCGCCTACGCAGCCCTTATGGCAGCCTCACGCAATGAGCGCACTATGAGCGAGGTGGCGTATATAGCTATTGAGAATGCTGTGAAAGCAAATCCCCACTCGGAGTATATCGCGCAGGGTGTCGTAGCGCTTGTATGCTATATCGCCTCACGCGACAAGTCTGTGAAGGTGGGTATCCCACACCTCTTGGAGCGCCTCTCAGACTCTGCTACTAAACGCCGCATTGTCGAGGAGCTGGAGTGGAGATTGGAGTATCTCTAAACTGAAAACTGAAAAGTGAAAACTGAAAAGTAAGGTATGCTTCGCATGAATTTAATATATGCGTGCAGATACCTTACCTTTTACTTTTCACTATATATAACTCGCGCGAAGCGCACCACACTTTTCAGGTTTCACTTTTCAGTTTTCAGTTTAGAGTATCGCCTTTGGTAGTTGCTCGATATTGGAGATATATACCACCTCGATATCCTTTGGGGTTTTGATATTTTTAACGAAGCTCGATACTACGATACGCTTAAAACCAAGGCGTGCTGCCTCGGCAATGCGCTGCTCGGTGCGTGGTGCTGGGCGTACCTCGCCCGAAAGACCTATCTCGCCCGCACAACATACACCCTCCCTGAGTGGACGGTCGTAGTATGAGGATATTATTGCCGACACCACCGCGAGGTCCATGCCTGTATCTGCGATTTTGAATCCTCCAGCAAAGTTGAGGAATAGATCCTTTTGATACATCTTCATGCCTACACGCTTCTCAAGCACAGCAACCAGCATGTTCATACGGCGCTGGTCGAAGCCTGTGGTGGAGCGTTGTGGTGTACCGTATGCGGCGTTGCTTACCAATGCCTGCACCTCAATAAGATATGGCCTAAGACCATCTACGGCAGCTCCTACGGAGCATCCCGCCAAAGGCTCATCATAGTGACTGAGTAGTATCTCCGAGGGGTTGTCAACCTCCCTGAGACCTCCCTCGTGCATCTCGAATACGCCAATCTCGTATGTAGCACCAAAGCGGTTCTTTAGACCGCGCAAGATTCGGTATGTGTGGTTGGCATCGCCCTCGAACTGAAGCACTACATCCACGATATGCTCCAAAATCTTAGGACCTGCAATAGAGCCATCCTTGGTAATGTGGCCGATGATGAATATCGCTATGCCATGAGACTTAGCCACCTTGAGCAGCGTTGCGGCGCACTCTCTAATCTGTGTTACGCTACCTGCCGAGGAATCGACAAGGTCGGTGGACATAGTCTGTATGGAGTCTATGATGACCATATCGGGACGAAGCTCCTCAATCTGTGCCACGATATTCTCCAGTAGCGTCTCAGCATATACGGTACACTCCTGGTTGTTTATGCCTATGCGGTTGGCACGCATCTTTATCTGCTCAGGCGACTCCTCGCCCGACACATAAAGCGTCCTAAGGTCATTTGCCGTGAGAGCAATCTGTAGCGATAGGGTTGATTTACCGATGCCTGGCTCGCCACCGAGCAGTATCAGTGACCCTGGCACAAGACCACCGCCAAGCACGCGGTTAAGTTCCTTGTTGCCTATGTCTATGCGGCGTGTTGTGCCCTCCACAATCTCCTGCACAAGGCGTGGCTCCGCCTTAGGCACTGCGGCGATGCGTGAGGCTACGGATGATGACTCCTTAGCCACTACACGCTCTGTGATGCTACTCCATGCCCCACATGCAGGGCACTTTCCATACCACTTTGTTGTCTCATTACCGCACTCGGTGCAGAAAAATATGGTCTTGCTCTTAGCCATAACTTCTAACGCTCTATTGGAACAATCTGATTATATCGCTACCATTGGCGTAGATAAGTAGCGCTATGAGTATATAGAAACCAATATTCTGAAGTACGGTGAGTAGCTTTTCGTTAGGCTTTCTACGCGTTATCATCTCCCAGAGTGCAAATAGCACATGACCACCATCAAGCACTGGTATAGGCAAGAGATTCATCACCGCAAGGATGATAGAGAGGAGTGCTGAAACATTCCAGAACGAGTACCAGTTCCACTCCTTAGGGAAGATGCTACCTATGGAGATAAATCCACCCATCTCCTTGTATAGCTTAGTCTCAGGCTTGAACATCATCACAAGCTGATCCCAGTATGACTTAATCTCCTTGCCCGCACGCTTAACACCTGCAGGTATAGAGTTCCAAAAACCATACTCCACTTGTCGTGGTGCCACCATAGGTAGTGTCACGCCTATGCCCTTGTCGCTGATAGGTACTACCATATCGATAATCTCGCCCTCGCGCTCAATGGTGAGTGTTGCCTCGGTTCCTGCTGCAGCCTTAATCAGAGGTTGTGCATTGAAGTAATCCGTAACAGTCTCGTTGTTGATAGCCACAATCTTATCTCCAGCCATAAGACCTGCCTCCTTTGCGCTATCAAGCTCGACGCTCTCGACAACAAAAGGTATGTTTTGTCCAAAGAAACCATTAAAGCCCTCGCGGCCACGCGCTGCAACAAGCTCAGTGAGAGGTATCGTAAAGCCTACCTGCTCGCCCTCACGCAATACGACCACCTCAACATCGTGGTCCACGATGATAAGACGAGGCATAAGCTCGTTGATATTGCCTATAGGCTCTCCATCCACCGATACTATGCGGTCGCCATCCCTAAAGCCAAAGCCCTCAGCCTCCTGGTTGAAGATGTAACCATTGACCATATCGTCGTTGTGGTAGTAGCTCTCACCCCAAGTGTAGAGCATACCAGAGTAGATTGCAATGGCGAGGATAACATTCATCACCACACCCGCAACCATAACAATAAGGCGCTGCCATGCAGGCTTACCACGAAGCTCATCCTTTGATGGTGGCAAGGTGCTAAACTCCTCGTTCACAGCCTTAATCTCGCCATCAAGTCGCTCCACCTCAGCCTCAGCAGCTGTGATATCGTCGCCCTTGCGCTTTGCACGCTTAAGCTCCGCCTTCTTCTGGTCAAGCTCTCTCTTTAGCTCCTCCTCTCTCTCAATTAGTGGCTCGCGGTTGTCGTATATGCCTACATAACCACCCAAAGGCAACCAACCAATACCATACTCCGTGTCGCCTATCTTACGCTTGAAGAGCGAGAATCCTGGGTTGAAGAAGAGGTAGAACTTATCTACGCGCATACCAAACATACGCGCAGTGATGAAGTGTCCGAACTCGTGGATAAGCACAAGTAGGGAGAGTGATGCAAAGAGTTGCAGTACTTGAATTAAAATCTCCATTTTCGTATCAGTTTTATTATTTATTATCTTCTGTTTAGGTATCGTTCGGCTAACTCTCTTGCCTCGTCGTTAGCCTCGTCGTATGTTGCGAGCGTTGGGCGTGCCTCGAAGGATGCGTTGTCTAAGGCATAGCGTATCGCCCCCACAATATCTGGGTAGCCACACTTGTGGTTTAGGAATGCTGCCACAGCCACCTCATTAGCTCCGTTCATAGTGCATGGTGCTGTACCTCCGCGTCTTAGACACTCGTAGGCTATATCCAAGGCTGGGTACTTTACGCGGTCAACCTCTGCAAAGCTAAGCGTAGGGTAGTCCAGAATAGAGAATTGCTCCATAGCCTCCGTGCTACGCTCAGGGTATAGCAGTGCATAGCTTATAGGCGTGTGCATATCGGCATTGCCGAGTTGTGCCTTAACCGAGCCATCGGTAAACTCCACCATAGAGTGGACGATAGATTGTGGGTGTATGACCACCTTGATACGCTCAGGCTCAATGTCGAAGAGCCAGCGTGCCTCGATAACCTCGAAACCCTTGTTTACAAGCGTTGCTGAGTCGATAGTAATCTTTGCTCCCATGCTCCACTGCGGATGCTTCAGTGCCACCTCAGGTGTTACATTGCAAAGCTCTTCGCGTGGTATGTTGCGCAGCGCACCGCCGCTACATGTGACTATGAGGTTGCGTATGCTACGGCGCTTCTCGCCCTCCAGACACTGCATTATCGCCGAGTGCTCCGAGTCTATAGGTAGAATATCCACTCCCTTGCGCTTTGCTGCCTCCATGATTATGTCACCACCCACAACAAGAGTCTCCTTGTTTGCAAGGGCTATG